>JACCZO010000364.1 GCA_013695925.1 Chthoniobacterales bacterium | reverse complement strand
ACGCCGCCGGTCGCGTTCGGCCGGTTCGAGGCTGCGGCCCGCAACGACCGCTGGACCGGCGACGCGCTCCACGGCCCGGTGATCGCGGGCCGCAAGGCGTACTTGTTCGCGTTCATCGACGATCACGTGCGCCACGAGGCGCCATGCAACCGGGTGGGGATGAAAGGACCCCACCGTCGGGCTGTCGCAGCAGCCCGACTGAAGCTGGAGGCAGCCTGACCCTGGAGGTGCAGGGTTGGGTGGAAAGCAGCCTCGACAACGCCGGGACGGGCTGGCACTACCAGACGGTCCGGGTCCGGCAAGCGAGACGGGAAGGTGTAACGGAAGTGAACCAGTGTCAAAGCCCCTCAAGCGATGGACCGACCCCAAACCTGGTGGACATGGGTCGGGTAGCAGTGCACGCCCCCGAACAGGGTGCGACTCCGATGCCGGTCATGGTCGCCGGCTACGAGGCCACGAGGAAAGCCTGCGGCGTACTCGTGGCGATGCTGCAGGGGCAAAGCTGGGCACCTCACCCGTCGACCGGTTGCGTGGTGAACGTGGGAACCATCTCGGGGCTGCCCTCCCCGCCGGCCAGCCAGGTCGGTGACGGGCAGGCCCGCCGTCGGCTGACGGCACCGGGATGGGACGGAGCCCTCGTAGTAGTCCGAGGCCGGGAAAGCCGGTCACATGGCGAAGGAGGGCAGCGAGTCCGCAGCTGCGGGACTGGAATGTTCGGAGGTCGCCGGTGAACACCGACGCACTGTGGCCATCCTCGCAAGAGGCGTGGTGGCAGGTACGGAAGATCCAGATCAAGCTGCACCAATGGGCGAACGACGATCCCGATCGTCGGTTCGATGACCTCTACAACCTGATCTGCGATCCCGCTGTCCTCGTGGTGGCGTGGGAGCGGGTCAGGGGCAATCGTGGGGCACGGTCGGCTGGGGTTGACGGGGTGAAACCTCGCTCCATCATCTTCGGCAGCGACGCCTTCCTTACCGGGCTACGAGACGATCTCAAGGCCCGGCGGTTCGTGCCGCAACCGGTGCGGGAACGGATGATCCCCAAGCCGGGGACAATCAAGCGCAGAATGCTTGGCATCCCGACCGCCCGGGACCGCACCGTGCAAGCAGCCCTCAAGCTGGTGCTCGAACCCGTCTTCGAGACGGACTTCAAGCCGTGCAGTTACGGCTTCCGTCCCGGACGTCGGGCCCATGACGCGCTCGCCGAGATCCACTACCTGGCGTCCCACTCCTACGGGTGGGTGCTCGAAGGTGACATCAAGGCGTGCTTCGACGAGATCGACCACACGGCCCTCATGGACCGGGTGCGACATCGGATCGGAGACAAGCGTGTCCTGGTCCTGGTGAAGGGGTTCCTCAAGGCCGGCATCCTCGGTGAGGATGGCGTCGCGAGGGACACGGTCACCGGCACGCCCCAAGGCGGGATCCTCTCGCCTCTCCTAGCCAACATCGCCCTCTCGGTCCTCGACGATCATTTCGCCGAGTCCTGGGAGGCCAACAGCGGCACCTACACCGACCGCCGAAGGCGACGTCACCGCGGGGAAGCCAACTATCGCCTGGTGCGATACGCGGACGACTTCGTGGTGATGATCTCGGGAACCCGAGATCACGCCGAGGCCATGAAGGTGGAAGTGGCGGCGGTGCTGGCACCGATGGGGTTGCGCCTGTCGGAGGAGAAGACGACGGTCTGCCACGTTGATCAGGGCTTCGACTTCCTCGGTTACCGCGTCCAGCGGCACCGGAAGCGAGGCACGGCGAAGCACTTCGTGTACCTCTACCCCGCGAAGAAGGCGTTGGCCTCGATCGTGGACAAGGTCCGGACGTTGACCCGATGGGGCACGAACCCCTCCCTGGAGTCCCTGCTGCACCGGCTCAACCCGGTGCTGCGGGGATGGACCAACTACTTCCGGCACGGCGTGTCCAAGGCGACGCTCAACTACCTGCTGTTGCCGGCAGCGCTGTCTGCACATGGCTTGGCGGCGCTGCGTGTTCACCGGGCGGCATGAGTCGATGAGCACGGGGTGTGGGTTGTCAGTCGCGGGTGAGTTCGGCGACGGCCTTCTTGGCGC
>JACCZO010000361.1 GCA_013695925.1 Chthoniobacterales bacterium | reverse complement strand
CGCGCCTTCGGCCATGCCGCAGATGCTCGTCGCGCTTGATTGGTTGCGTTCGAAGCCAAAGCAAATCGTCATCGCCGGCAAACCCGGCGCGCCTGACACCCAGGCAATGCTGCGTGAGGTGCGCCGTCATTTCCTCCCGATCCATGTGCTCATCGTCGCCGATGGCGGCATGGGCCAAAAATTCTTCGCCCAGCGTGTCGAGTTCATGAAAAGCGTCGCGCCGATCCGCGAGCAAGCCACCGCATATGTGTGCGAGAACTTCGTCTGCCAATTACCGACGAATGATTTGAAAACTGTTAGCAGCCTGTTGACCCGAAAAAAACCGGTTGGCGGTGAGTAACACTTTCCGGTTCGCTTTATCTCGCGCGTCTTGCCTTCGGATTCAATCGTGACGACAGCTTCTTTCCGGTCCTGCCAGACGGAACGAACAGACACGTTTGAAAGAACATTGATGCCTTCGTTTGTGAAGACCTTCTCGATCTCTTCGCCGCCTTCCGCCTCGTCGCCGTGCGCGAGCAATCGCCCGCTGCGGTGCAAGACCGTGACCTCGACACGAAACCGCCGAAACATCTGCCTCAGCTCCAGCGCGATCAGCCAAAATTGTCCCCGCATCAATATCGGCCTGGGCAGTCCCTCCTTTTCCACCTGGACTGGTTTCATGGTCCCGGGCGAAAAAGCGATCGCGCTCGTCGTCGGCGCGGCCGGAGAAGCAAAGAAAGCGCGCCTCGAACTGGCCCGGATTGGTTTCGACAACGTGCTCGGCTACATCAAGGCTGACGCTCTTACCGAGACGCAAAAGCTCTCCCAGATCAGCGTGCAGGAATTGAAGGCGAACCTTAATGAGAACGGTCCGCTCGTGGTCGACGTGCGCACCCCGACGGAATGGAAAAACAGCCACCTCGAAGGCGCGCGCCATCTGCCACTCGCCTCCTTTGCCAAACAAGCGCCGGACCTGCCTAACGACCGCCCGATCGCCATCATCTGCGGGAGCGGTTATCGCAGCTCGATCGCGACCAGTTTGCTGCGCGCGCGCGGTTATGAGCAAGTCGGGAACGTCACCGGCGGCATGACCGCCTTTGCCGAGTCCGATTCCTAGCGCCGCACGGTCGAAATTCCGGGACAATAGTCGTCTGCTCCCCAAGCGGCACGGCCGCTAATCGTTAGGGGAAAGGAGGCTGCAAAAATTCTTCTCGATTTTTGCTTGACCTATTTTTGCCGGCCGGAAGAGACTGGCCTTCGAGTTTCCCAAGAGTTGCCGTGTCAGCCGGCGCGTGAAACGCGCGATAACATGATCAGCCCAGCACTTAGGATCCCTGCCGGATCCGCGCCTGCTCGCGCGGACATCCTCGCCTGCGGCCCCGGCTTCTCCCGCTCGATTTCGCTCCTTTCCGTCTCGCGGCCTAACGAAAACAGAGGATCTATCCCATGCCAGTTCTAACCACTTATCCCGGCGTTTATATTGAAGAAATTCCCAGCGGCGTGCGCACCATCACCGGTGTCGCGACCTCCATCACCGCCTTTATTGGCCGCGCCTTGCGCGGACCGACCGACCTCGCCGTGACTGTTAATAGTTTCGGGGATTTCGAGCGAACCTTCGGCGGGCTTTGGGAGTTCAGTCCGCTCAGCTTTGCCGTCCGCGATTTTTATCAAAACGGAGGCGCGCAAGCTGTGATTGTCCGTCTGTTTAATCCTTCCTACCTAACCGACACGGATCAGGCAGACGCGCTGGATGCGGCGCAGGATGTAGCCGCGGCCGCTAACACCGCGGCGTCGCAGCCAGGAGCCGATGCAGCATCGGTTCGGGATGCCGCGATTGCTGCCGCCGCATTACCCGCTAATGCCGCAGAGCCACGCTTGTTTGCGGCCGATGCAGTTGCTTCCGCTGCTGCCGCCGCCGCTTTGCTCCCAGGGGCGGATGCCGCATCCGTCAACGCCGCGACAACATTAGCGGCGAACTCTGCCGCGCCGGTTATTCACGCGCATCTCGCAGTCGACACGCTGACTCTCGAGGCGGCAAGCCCCGGAGCCTGGGGTAATCAACTCCGCGCGCGCATCGATCATGACGTGCTTCCCGCAGCGGACCCAAACTTGTTCAACCTCACAGTTCGCGACGGCACTACCGGCAAGATAGAAACCTTTCGCAACGTATCTGTCGTAGCGAACGACATTCGTAACCTGGTCCGTGTGCTCGAACAGGAATCCGCGCTCGTCCGCGTTGCCGGGGCGTTGCCGGCGGGGCGACCGAATCATAACGCGCCTAATCCTCTCGGGGTGGTGCCACCAGGTGGGGATCCTTTCGACGCGACTTTTTCGAGCGGAGTCAGCGGCCCAGCAACGGACGGCTTGGAGCTGGAGGTCGCCAACTACAGTGGGAGCCAACTCGATAAGACCGGCATCCACGCGCTCGACGACGTAGACCTTTTCAATCTCCTGTGCATTCCCCCAATCTCCTCCGCAGTGGATATCGACCCGTCGCTCATCGGTCAGGCCGCTCAGTATTGCGAAGCGCGGCGCGCCATGCTGCTGATTGATGCACCCGCATCGTGGAACAGTGTTGCGAGCGCGATCGGCAACGGGACTACGACCGGCGTCGCCGCCCTCGGGACCAACAGTAAGAATGCAGCGGTCTTTTTTCCGCGATTTATTCAGCCGAACCCCACTCATGACGACCAGACCGAGACCTTCGCCCCCTGCGGAGCGGTCGCTGGAGTTTTTGCGCGCACCGACGCGCAGCGAGGCGTCTGGAAAGCTCCTGCTGGTCTCGAAACATCCTTTGTCGGTGTGCCGCAATTGACGATGCGGCTGACTGACGCAGAAACCGGCCAGCTTAATCCGTTAGGCATCAATTGCCTGCGGACGATGCCGGCCGCCGGCCGTATCATCTGGGGCGCGCGCACTCTCCAGGGCGACGATCGGCTGGCTTCGGAATGGAAATACATCCCGGTCCGCCGGACCGCGCTTTTCCTCGAGGAAAGTCTTTACCGCGGGACGCAGTGGGTGGTCTTCGAGCCTAACGACGAGCCGCTCTGGGCCCAGATCCGGCTCAACCTCGGCGCTTTCATGCAAAGCCTCTTCCGGCAGGGCGCCTTCCAGGGCAAAACGCCCAAGGAAGCCTACCTCGTGAAGTGCGACAGCGAGACCACGACCCAGGACGATATCAATCGCGGCGTGGTCAACATCCTCGTCGGCTTCGCCCCGCTCAAGCCGGCCGAATTTGTCATCATCAGAATCCAGCAGCTCGCTGGGCAAATCGATACCTAACCAAAGGAGATTTATATGGCCCAATTCAGCGTCAATGCATCGCGGTTCGACCCGTATAAGAACTTCAAGTTCCGGGTGAAATGGGACGGGCGCTACGTCGCCGGCGTCAGCAAAGTCGGCGCCCTCAAGCGCACCACCGAGGTCGTGAAACACCGCGAAGGCGGCGATCCGAGCAGCACCCGGAAATCACCGGGCCGGACCGAATACGAGGCCATCAGCCTCGAGCGCGGGGTCACGCATGATACCGAGTTTGAGAAGTGGGCGAACAAGATCTGGAACTTCGGTTCCGGGCTCGGCGCGGAAGTTTCGCTGAAGGATTTTCGCAAGGACATCATCATCGACGTCTATAACGAGGCCGGGCAGCTCGCCATCAGCTACAAGGTGTATCGCTCCTGGGTCTCGGAATTCCAGGCCCTCTCCGATCTCGATGCCAATGCCAATGCGGTCGCGATCCAGTCGATCAAGCTCGAGCACGAAGGCTGGGAGCGCGATTACGACGTCAAAGAACCGAGTGAACCTAGTTTTGTTGAGCCGGCCTAGCGCGCGAAGGAATTCGCTCGTTCGTCTGCGCCTTCGGTCATGGAACAACCGATGCAATCTCTCTCTGCCGCGAAAATTCTCGCTCTCTGGGAAGCGGGCCGGACGCAGCATGCCCTCGATCGTGCCCTAACGATCCTGCTCGCCGCCTCGCCCGGGGCGAGCCGCGGCGAGCTGGCTGATCTGAGCATCGGCGAACGCGACGCCCGCCTCCTCCAGCTCCGCCGCCAGGTCCTTGGGGCGGGCGCGGAAGGCTTTGCCGAGTGCCCGGGTTGCACCGAGCGGGTCGAGTTCCCCCTCGACATCGCGGCCCTGGAGGGACGTGCGCCGTCACGTCCACCCGACACGCTTCCGCATTACGAAATCGAATCGAGCGGCGACATCATCCGCTTTCGTCTTCCCACCAGCCACGACCTGGCCGAGGCCGTTGCCGCGCCGGACTCCTCGCTCGCGCTCCGGGAGTTGGTCGAACGCTGCGCCGGACAAGCCAATTTGCCTAACGAAACGGTGGAAGCAATCAGCCAGGCCATGCTCCAGGCCGATCCCGCGGCGGAAATCACCCTCCAACTCAGCTGTCCCGTTTGCGCCCAGGAATGGGATCTCCTCTTCGACATCTCAGCTTTTTTCTGGGCCGAGATCGCGGCCCAGGCCCAGCGGCTCTTGCGCGAGATCGATGCCCTCGCCCGCGCCTACGGCTGGACCGAGCACGAGATTCTAAGCCTCCCGGCCCAGCGCCGGGAAACCTACCTGGAGCTGGTGGCGGCATGACGCATTTTCTCGCGAGGCTGGTCGAACGCATTCGCGGCGAGGCACCGCGAGTGCAGCCGATCATCGCCCCGCGTTTCGCACCCGCGCCGGTCGCGGAGGTCACAAACGAAATTGAAGCGCCCGCGCCAGTCGCTTCGCGGGAAAACGAGACTACGCGACGGAACGAACCGCCCGCTGACAAATTCGTTAGGCAAGAAATCGAACCGCAGCGAGCAGATGAAAACCGGCACGAGGAACGAGCCGTCCCCGAGCCGGAGAAGTTGCTCGTTCCGCAGAAAATTCCCGTTTCACATCCACTGACCTCGATCGTTAGGCGGGCCGGCCCGGAAAATGTTGCCATCATGGCAAAGACCAATGGTGCGAGGCCAAAACAATCGGCGCTTAAGGGAACAACCACGCAGCCGGGGTCGACGCCCCCGGCTACAATCCGCGCCGCTGTCGCCCGGGGAATTGACCCCGGCCGTCCCAGGGCTGAGCGCGCAAGCCGCCGCGTCGACATCCAGCCTAACGAATCGAACAACGAACGCCCGATCGTGCGCGTGACCATCGGCCGCATCGACGTGCGCGCGATGCCCGCTCCCACGGCGCCGCCCCGGAAAACTCCGGTCCGTTCCGAACCGAAGCTGACCCTCGATGCCTATCTCAAAGCCCGGAAGGAGGGCGCGCGATGAGCACGCCCCTCGCCGTCGCCACTGTCACCGCGGTGCTGCAAAATTTTCTCCAGAACAGCGTGACCGATCTGGCCGCTGTTCTCGGCGGCAATATCACCGTCTCGACCGAGCCACCGGATCGGATCGATAACGGCGCGGCTTCGCCCGACCGGATCAATCTTTTCCTCTTTCAAGCCACGGAAAACCAGGGCTGGCGCAACCTCGCGCTCCCGTCGCGTTCGGCCAATGGCGAGCGGATTTCCAATCCCTGGCTCGCGCTCGATCTCAGCTATCTCCTCACCGCCTACGGCGCCGGACCGCTTCATGCCGAGGCCCTTCTCGGCCAGGCCATGTTTGTGATGCACGAGATGCCGGTCCTAACCCGCGACGCCATCCGCGCCGTCACTCTCTCGCCGCCGCAGCCGCCGCTCCTTGCCGGCCTAACGATCTCGGAGCTGGCCGACCAGATTGAGCAAATCAAAATCGCGCCCCAGGTCATGTCGATCGAGGAAATCTCAAAAATCTGGTCCGCCCTCCAGTCGCAATATCGCCCGACCGCGGTTTACAAAGTCTCCGTCGTCCTGATCGAGAGCAGGAAATCCGTCCGGCCGACTCTGCCCGTGCGCGCGCGCAATCTTCTGGTTGTTCCGTTCGAGCAACCGGTCATCGATCTCATTCAATCGCAGTCTGCGGATGGCGCGGAGATCGTCTCCGATCAGCCCATCCTCGCGGGCTACAACCTGGTCATCGACGGGCAGCGCCTGCGCGGCGAGACGACGCTGGTTTTGATCGACAAGGAAGAAGTTATGCCTGACGACGGCGAGGTCAGCGCGACCCGGATCGTCGTCCCGCTCCCGGCTGTTCTGCAACCAGGCCTGCACGCCGTGCAGGTGGTGCATCGGGTGGTCTTCGACCCGGATAATTTCCCTAACGAAACCCGCCCCGGCGTGGAATCGAACGTCGCCGCGTTTGTGCTCTCGCCCGAAATCGCCACGCCGACGCCGATCGCGGCGGCGCGCAACTCGACGCTCACCCTCACGATTAATCCGCCGGTCGGCCGCGCGCAGCGCGCGGCGCTTCTTGCCGGCAGCAGCACGGTTTCGATTCCGGCGCGGCCGGCGGCAGGTCCGGACGCGACAGCGACGCTCGATTTTCCGATTCCGGCCGATTTCCCAACCGGGCCCGATCTTTTGCTCCGCGTCCAGATCGACGGCGCGCAGAGTCCGCTCGCGGTTGACGCCGGCGGCAACTTCAACAGCCCGACCATCGCGATCACATGAATGCCGTGGTGGAAACGAATGAGTGGAGCGCCGCGAATCAGCGCGGACTGATGTCCGAGCTGACCGGTTTGCAACGCCTGCTGCGGAGCGAACCTAACGAGCCCGAAGGGGCGACGCCGGAGACGACCTCCCCGGCGCTCGACGCGCTTTGCCTCAGGTTCCGGCTCTCGGGCTTCGAGCGGCGCTTCGTCCTGCTCTGCGCCGGCATGGAACTGGACGGCGATTTTGCCGCGCGTTGTGCGGCGTCTCCGGGCTCAGGGGGAAATCCCTGGCCTTCCTTTGGCCTCGCCCTGGCCGCCCTGCCCGAGGCCCATTGGGACGCGCTCGCCTCACGGGCGGCGTTGCGCCATTGGCGATTAATCCACACGATCGGCAATGGGCCACTCGTGGCCAGCCGGCTGCAGATCGACGAACGCATCCTCTTTTTCCTCACCGGGGTCGCGCAGCTGGACGAGCGACTCGTTAGTCTGGTCGAGCCGGTGCGGGAAGCGGCGGAGATTCCCGCATCGCAGGAAACGCTACTCGCAGAGGTCACCGAGGCCTGGCGCTCCGCGAGCACCGCGCGGCGGGCGCTGCCCGCGCTGCAACTTTGTGGCGCCGACCTCTCCGCCAAACGCGCGCTCGCCGCCGTGCTCGCGAGTCGCCTAACGATCGCGCTCTTTCGCCTGCCGGTCTCGATTTTGCCGACGAACCTGGCCGAGCTGGAAAATCTCCACCGGCTCTGGGAGCGCGAGGCGATTTTGCAAAACGCGGCGCTCCTCCTCGAATGCGATCGCGCCGAAGGTGGGGACGCGGCACGTGAGCTGGCGATCGCGCGCTGGATCGAGCTCACGGGCACGCCGTTGCTCATCTCCACGCGCGAACCGCGGCGCGATCTCGAGCGACCGCTGATGACGATCGAGGTGCCGAAGCCGACGCGGGCGGAGCAGCGCCTCGCTTGGGAACAGGCGATGGGGGAAACCGCCCGTACCTGGAACGGACAGCTCGATCACCTAATTTCACAATTCGATTTCAGCACCACCGCGATCCGGACGACTGCGGCGGGATTGTTAGGCGAAGATTCGGAGGCGAATCTTTGGGAGGCCTGCCGGCTCCAAGCGCGGCCGCGGCTGCAGGACCTGGCGCAGCGCATCGCCGCGAATTCCACCTGGGCCGATATCGTCCTGCCCGCGTCGCAGATGGCGACCCTGCAAACGATCGCGCAGCATCTGCGCCAGCGGACCCGGGTTTATGACGAGTGGGGTTTCGCGGAGCAATCGAACCGCGGTCTCGGCTTGAGCGCGCTCTTTGCCGGGCCGAGCGGCACGGGCAAGACGATGGCGGCGGAGATCCTGGCGAACGAACTGCGGCTCGATCTTTTCCGGATCGATCTCAGCGCCGTCGTGAGCAAATACATCGGCGAAACCGAAAAAAATCTGCGCCGTGTCTTCGACGCCGCGGAAGAAGGCGGCGCCGTCCTGCTTTTCGACGAAGCCGATGCGCTCTTCGGCAAGCGAACCGAAGTTAAAGACAGCCACGATCGTTACGCCAACGTCGAGATCAGTTACCTCCTGCAGCGGATGGAGGCCTATCGCGGCCTCGCCATCCTGACCACGAACATGAAGGAAGCGCTCGACCCGGCCTTCCTCCGCCGGCTGCGGTTTGTGGTGCAATTTCCGTTCCCGGATCAAACCCAGCGCGCGGAGATCTGGCGGCGGATTTTCCCTGCGAAAACGCCGACTAACGAACTCGATCTGAACGCGCTTTCCCGTCTTTCCATTGCCGGCGGGAACATCCGCAACATCGCGCTCCACGCCGCCTTTGCCGCGGCCGACGCCAACGAGTCGGTGCGCATGCCGCATCTGTTATGCGCCGCGCGCCTCGAATACGAGAAACTCGAGAAACCGCTCACCGAAGCTGAACTGGGAGGCTGGCGATGAATCCGCGCGAGATCGATCTTCATATCGAAGAGCTTGTCCTGCACGGCTTCGCGCCGGAAGCGCGCTGGCAGATCGGCGACACGCTCGAGCACGAATTGCGCGGGCTTCTCACGGCTCAAGGTGTCCCGCCGGAATGGCTCGCCAGCCCGGAACGAATCGACGCCGGCGCAATTGCCCTAACGAAACCGATGACGACCGGCGCCGAGATTGCACAGGCTGCCTACCGGGGAGGTCGGAAATGATTTTCGAGGCGCAGCGCGCGCCGGCGACTCCGGGACAAACTCAGGCCCGAGTGCGCCCGCAATTGCAGCGCAAATGCGCCTGCGGTGGAACTCCCGGGCCGACTGGCGAGTGCGGCGAGTGCAAAGGCAAACGGCTATCGCTTCAAACCAAACTCACGATCAATCAGCCGGGCGACCGACACGAGCGGGAGGCCGATCAGGTGGCCGAGACGGTTGTGGACGGAGCTGACTCGATC
>JACCZO010000353.1 GCA_013695925.1 Chthoniobacterales bacterium | reverse complement strand
GAAAAGACGCCAATATTCGTGCCTAACGACCACGGCCGCAGGCTGGAGAGCCCCGAGATTTTGCAACGTAAGCACATTGGTCGAGCCGCCGGACAGCATCTCGACACCGAACATGGCAGCGTTCAACAGAATCAACGCCCAGACCGCGGGTGTGCCCGCCAGTTGATTCCGGGGCGCCGGCTTGCGCGTGCCGCTGTAGTCAGCCAGCACCCGATCGAGAAGTCTTGCCCCGGTTGGAGAGAGCGGTTCAGCCGGCGCCTGAGTGAGACGTCGGTCGATCGAGCGGCGGAGGAGCGCATCACGAGTCGGGAGCCGTAACCGCTCAAGGCGCGCGCGTCCCGCGGCCTGCCGCCCTTCACCCAGCTCCGCCGTCGCAAGCCAGAACTCCTTCTCCTCGGGCGGCAGGTAACGAAAATCTTCGTCAAACAGCCGAGCGAGCGCACCTGTCTTCCCACAAAACGCCAGGACCAGAGCCAGATTCCAAATCCAGGGCAGGTCGATTGTCAGGCGCGGTTCCCGGATTTCTGCACGAGAGGTGAGGAGGAGGACGAGATCATCCAGATCGCCGGTTTCACCAAGGGCGCGAAAGTAGAGCGCGAGTACGGCGGGATTCGCGGTCACGGAAAGATCGCGCCGGCACCATTGGACGAGACCGGGCCAGTTCTCCGTCAGGGCAAAAGTGAGCGCAACCCCGAAGCGGGCCGCCGGAGTGGTGGCCTCGCGTTCGACCGCCAGCTGGTCGAGCGCGAGATCCAGCCGGCCGGCGTGCGCCTGCTCGAGAACGCGAAAAAGGGCGGGGCGATAGGGCGAATCGGCCCAAGGATGAAGCAACCGCCTAACGACCGCGAGACGCCGCCCATCCGCCAGGCGCCTGGCGAGATACAGCTCTTCGATTTTCCGGTCCGAGATTGAGGGAATGAGGAGCAGGAAACTCCAGAGAATTCCGCCGACATAGCCGGCGATCGCGGGCACGACGAACCAAGCCAGGGCCGACCCAGCCAGCACCGTGAGCGCGGCGATTCTCCAACCGTGGTTGCGCGGATTGCGCAGGCGCGCGATGCGGACGAGCAGGATCAGGGACGAGACGACCGCAATGAAAAGCAGGATGTGGTTGAGGTCGATCAAGATTCTCGGCGATGGTTCCTAGGAGACTTTTCGGTCCCGTGCGACCTATATGTTCTATGCGACTCCTCATCACAAACTACCTCGACGTTATTTCTTCGTGGTGCCATTGGGCCATCCCGGCCTGGCAGGAATTGCGCACCCGCTACGGCGACCGGGCCGATTTCGGCTGGAAGATTGCGCTCATGGACAAAACCGGTCTCCCGCCGACCCGTGAGCAGACGGAATGGTACTATCAACGCAGCGGCATGCTGATGCGTTCGCCGGTCCGGTTAGACGCCGGTTGGGTCGAACCCGGCCGGGCTGAATATCCGGAACCAAATTGTGTCGCGGAAGCGGCGCGTGAGCTTGGCGTGGAAGATGACCGCGGTTGGATTGCGCTGAGCCACGCCGAACTGCGGGAGGGAAAAAGGATCGCCGATTGGGAAATCGCCGCTCAGATCGTGGCCAAAGCAACCGGGCTCGATCGGGCGCGACTGCTGGAGCGCGCACAATCGCCGGAGATTGAAGCACGCGTCCGCGAGAGCACGGCAGAATTTCACTCCCTGCAGGTGACGCAGCGGCCCACGTTCGTGATCGACACGCCGATCAGGGATCGTGCGGTTTTTTCGGGTTTCGCAAAAGCGGCGCCACTGGCAGCGGCGATCGACGCGATGCTGGACGACATCGACGGCTACGAAGCGCACGCCGCGCAATATGGCGCCTCGCCAAAATAGGGACACAATCGGAAGATCGGGATTCGAATTTTCCCCTCAAAACACCTTGCGACTTTGGCGTTGTCGGATACAACTTCCCCTCGGTTCGGGCGATGCCGCGAACCGGTCGACGCGTCCCATCGCAGGCGTGACGATTTCCGAGTGCGGCGCGCGGCAGAGCGGCGCGACGTGAGAGTGCGAGCATAAGATTTACGGCGTCAGTCTCACTCCCTCGTCGCCGGCCCGGAGATAATAAATTCTGCAACAACAAATTCGTGTAAACGGCCGGATTCGCGCACGCGAAGTCCGCGTCATTATGGGCGCGACGAGCGAGCAACTCGGAGTGATGAAACTCTCCGAGGCAATCAAGCGCGCCCAGGGCATGGGCCTCGATCTGGTCGAAGTGGCGCCGACCGCCAACCCGCCGGTCTGTAAAATCGTCGATTTCGGAAAATTCCGTTACGACATTTCGAAACAGGAAAAGGACAAGAAGGCGTCCGGCACGAAGCTGAAGGAAATCAAATTCCGGGTAAACATCGACGATCACGATTACCTGACGAAAATTCGCCACGGCGAACAGTTCCTCGACAAGGGCAACAAAGTGCGAGTGCAGTTGCAATTCCGCGGCCGCGAAATGGCGCACCAGGAATTTGGCATGCAGTTGATGTCCAAAGTGCGCGACGACCTCGCGACCATGGCGCAGGTGGAGATGGAACCGAAAGCCGCCGGGCGTAACATCACGATGACGCTCTCCCCGCTCCCGGCCAACAAACGCAAACGCCGCTTCTCGCTCGAGGACGAGGAGATCGAGCCGGACAAGGACGCGACTGAAGAAGCGGGCGATTAATCGCGGGCGTCGCTAGATTTTGCGACGCAAAGGCCGGACGCAGTTTGTGAGTTTGCGCAGCCCGAGTTCGAGACGGGTTTTCACTGTGCCTAACGGCGTTTTCGTGAGATGTGAAATCTCGCGATGGCTCCGGCCCTCGAAGTAGGAAAGCTCGATCACCTGACGCTGATAGGCCGGCAGCCCGCTGAGCTGACGGTCGAGAAAGCGGCGCAGGTCGGAGCGAATCAAATCATCACTCATCTGGCTGCTGCTCTGGGATGCGGGCCGCTGCTGGATCTGCGATTCGAAGCGATCTTTGGCCCGGCAGTACGCCTGGCGCCGACGCAGGCGATCGATCGCCCGCCGTCGCGCCAGGGTCACCACCCAGCCCAGTGGTCTGCCCGCTCTCGGGGAATAGTTTCTGGCCTCTTTCCAGATCTGGAGAAAGATCTCCTGCAACACATCGTCCGCCTCCGTCTCTTCGTGAACCACCCGCGTGACCACAGACTTGAGCGTTTTCCCATACCGCTGGTAGAGCTCGCGCAAAGCGGTTTGATGCCGGTCGGTGATCGCCTTCATCAGGCATTCGTCTGAAGCTTCGGCCAGGCCCGAGGTGTCGATCAGCGGTTGAATCATGAAGCAGTTGAGGTTTTCTCAACCACCCTGGTGCGGTCGAGTTCCTTAACTTGCGGTCAAGGCAGCACGTCACAATGAGTGGAGGAGTGCATCTTTACCTAGGTTATATCCCTAGTAACGTGACAGCCGACGGGTTAGCTTTGGGTTCCTGGATTTTCCTTTGCCCGCTCCATCAAATTCGCCAGCCACTCCGGCACCGAGCGACCGAGATGATTTGTCAGGATGGTTTGCGTCAATTCCAGAAAATTTCCGCAGGCCCCGCCGCACAACCGCTCCATCGTGTAGAGGCCGAGCATGCGATAGCTTTCAAATTGCGACTCGGTGAAAAACTGGTCGGTCGTGCTCTCGTGCGGAAAGGCCTGGTTGGTCTTGAAATATTCGTAGATATCACGCGGCTCGTCGCCGTAACAGGCCGGCTTGATGTAGAGCAACAAACCATCTTCGGCCTCCGGTCCGTCCACTTCGGAATAGCGGATTCGCCCGATCGCGCAGTTGCGCCCTTTGCCGTCGCGCGCTTCCCCTTCGCCTCGCGGCGATGTCGTCGAATTCGATCGAGATCCCGAAGTCGATCCGAATCTTGCGCACCGCGCTGCCGAGATCGGCAAAGGAACAGAGCGGATCTTCGCCCGCATCGCTCACCACGATGTAATGACAGCGACGCAGAACCATTTCGTAGAGGCCGAGATTCTCGAAATGGCCGCCATCGGAAAGATAAACGTAGGGGCTGCAATTATTTGTTAGGCCAAAGGCCTCGGCAATCATCGGGCCGACGCTAAATCTTGGATAGCCGAGCTGAAACGTGTCATCCCCGGGCCCGCCCGGATTCCCAAGCCAGGCGCCGAGCCGGACGTTGAGGAGAGTCAGAATGAAAGTGACAATGGGGGATGAGTGATAACCCATGTTCGGGCTCGCGGCCGCGCCGGAGATTGTCACCGCGGTGCCGAGCGAGATGCCGCCGGTGCCGCCGTACATCTGATCCTTCGCCCCGTTCGTCCGTCGATAACCGACCCCTGCCGCACCGCAGTGCAGCGGAGTCACGGTAAAGCTTTCCGCCTTGCGCTCCTGCCACGCCAGCTTGCTTCCGCCGACGAGGTTGAGCGCGATGTTGATCACAGGCAGCAGTTTTCCGCCGAAATGATCGGGCCGCCAAAGATCGGCCATCGCCAGATCATCGCGCTCGTCGAAACCGGTGAACGGATGTGGGTCGCGCTTCGGATTAGAGGCGCCGAGATAGGCCCGAATGAGCCGATCGCGATACATCGCGTGGAGCGAAAATTTATTGGGGTTGATGATGAATGCCATGCCCAGCCCGCTCGCGGCGAGCGCGGCGCCGAGGAGGAGGACGATCGGCCACGGCGTGTAAAGGATGACGTTGAGATATTCGACCGGCTCCTTCAGAACATGAGAGACGCTCTCCAGTTTCCAGGCGAATCCCCGATGGGTGCCGATAAATTTCATCGCTCCGGTGGTGGCCCGCGTGATCAGAATCAGCAGGACCGCGACGAAAATTACGGCGGCAAAACTGGCGGCCTTGGAAAAAATTTTCGCGACCGGGCCGGCCTTCTCGCCTTGTTTTGGGGTCGCCGGAATTCCCTTGCTCCGCCCCGCCATCACCGCGAGCGCCCCCGCCGCGCCACCGGTCACGAGCGTGGCGATGGCGGAAACTGTTTTCGAGAGCAGGTAAGGCCCAAACACGACCAGACCGCTAATCACCGCCCAACCGACCGCAACCGCGATCAGCCAGCCGGTCGCGCGTCCCCACCACTCGCGGTCCTGATCATCGGTCCAGCGGCTCGAGATTCCCGCGAAGACCATGATGGCGAAGAAAAAGAGGGCCATGAAGAGCGGCACGCCGCAGCAGGTGAAAAGTTCCGCGTTCCAGAGCGGCTGGGGAAATAACTGCGTCGCCGCCAGCCAGAGAAGCGCGCCGCCGACGGCGCCCGAAGCGATCACGCCGACGAACTCCATGAAGCGGAAGCCATGCGCCGGGAGCAGCGAGGTTAGATAGGAAGCGACATGAATGACGATCCCAAGATAAAGAAACGGGACCCAACTGTGCGGCTCGCCGAGGCCGAAGAGCGGCCACTCAATCAGTTGTCGCCCGTAATAGCTGAACCAGGCCCAGAAAAACGTCATCAGAATCGAAGCCAGGAGCAGCGGGAAGAGACAGAAAATGAGAAACCGTTTCTGGCTCCAGCGCGCGTTGCGCCCGCAGGGAAGGTTCCAACCCATGTAGGCGACCCCGACCGAGACACAGCCCGCCCCGAGCCAGAGCGGGAGAAAGGAATAAGGCGGCGGATTCATCATCAGGACCGCGGTATAAATCCAGGGGATCGTTAGGGCGGAAGCCAGGAGAGGAATAATGACCATCCAGTTGAGGAGCAGATTGCGCAGGTAAGTTCCGGCCAGCGTCCAGCTATCGGCGGAGAGCAGGCCAAGCCGCGGGCTCAGATAGTTGCTGTAGCTGCGCAGGTTCTGGATCTCTTCCGGCTCCGGATTAGGTCGCGCTGCACCGCGCGGCCGCGAGAGGACCGCGTTGACCTCGGCCAATCCACCTTTGCAATGATGGATCCAGGCCGTCAGCCAACCGCCGATGTAGCCGCCGCCGGAAACCGTTGAGAGATAATGAAAACGCTCGAGTAACCCGCAACGCGCCAGCCCATGCAGAACGCCGAGGGCAAAAGTCGCGCTCCGAATGCCGCCGCCCGAGATACAGAGCGCGGCCTGCTTTTCCTCCAGCCGATGGATGGCGGCCCAGATCGCCTTGAGCCGCTCCTCCGGATCAAGCGGAGCGTCCGCCTCGAGCGCAGGCCGGCCATGTAGCTGGGCAAACTCCGCCTCCAGAACTTCGTGCAGTGGCACCGAAGGATTGGCGGAAGAAGCTTTTGCGCTCATCGCCCGAAGAAGCGGTGGCCCGAGCAATAACAAGGCCGCAATCGACGAGCAAGAGCAATCTGTGAGTCAGCCTAACGAGTCGTGATGCCTTCGGCAATCTGGACCTGGAAAGTTTGTTTCGATTTTTCTTTCCCGTAGCTGAGCTCGGCGGTGTATTCGCCGCTCGGGACGAATTTTTTCGGGTCGTCCCCGCCATATTTGATCCGCACGTCCTCCGTCGGCCGCAAATCCCAGTTCACCCGATTCAAGCCGGGCGCACCTGCAGCCTTCAGGTTGGCCACCGGCTGTCCGGCCCCGTTTGTGATCGCGATCTTCACTTCATCGCCGGTGAATTCCCTCACCCAGAAGGACAAGAGCGCGCCCTCCGGCGGATTTTCGCCGCGGTAAATTCCCTTCCCGTTCCAATCGCCGAAGCCGGCGAGCAGATAAAAACCGCGCGCCGGCGCGATGCTGAAAAGATGCGCCGGTTGCGCCATGACTTTCGGAGTCAGCTCGCGGAAAGGCCGGGTGTCGTCGATGATCGCGATGCTTCGTCCGTGAGTCGCGATGACCAGGTCGCCCGTCCGCGGATGAATCTGCAAATCGTCCACGCGAACGTTAGGCAAATCGCCAATCCGCACCCAGTGCGCGCCGCCATCGAAGGAAGCGAACAAGCCAAAGTGCGTTCCGGCGTAGAGGAGACTGGAGTTGACCGGATCTTCCCGCACCACTTCCACGGGATCGTTAGGCGGAAGGCCCTGTCCGGTAATGCTCTGCCAGCTCATGCCCATATCGCCGGTGCGCAGAATCGAGGGACGATCGTCCCCGCTGCGGTAGGCATTGGTCACGACATAGGCGATCTTCGGGTCTTTCGCGCCGGGTTCGATCCGCACGATCCATTGCCCGCGCGCCGGTTCGGGCAGTTTCTCCGTGAGTTCGCTCCAGTTTCCGCCGTCATTCTGCGTCAGCCAGAGACGGCCGTCATCCGTTCCCGCCCAGAGCAGGCCGGCTTTGACGGGCGACTCGGCTAACGAATAGATGACACCGTAATTTTCCGCGCCGCTCCCGGCGGCGTTGACTTTGTCGGGCTCGTTGCGCGTGAGATCGGGGCTGATGAGCTGAAAGTGCTCCATCTTATCTGTGAGACGAAAGACGCGGTTGCCCGCGAGGTAGAGGACGCCCGGCTGATGCCGGCTGCCGATGAGCGGCGCGTTCCAATGGAAGCGGTAACGCTCCTGGCCTTCCGCCGCCTCCGGCCGCAGATCGCGCTTCTGGCCGGTGCGGAGATTGATTCGATGAATATAGCCTTCCTGGCTTTCGGCATAGAAGACGTCGCGATCGGTGGGATCGAAGACGACATAGAATCCATCGCCGCCCTCGAGCGAAGTCCAATCGGAATTCCGAATCCCTTCCTTGCTCGGCACCTGGC
>JACCZO010000350.1 GCA_013695925.1 Chthoniobacterales bacterium | reverse complement strand
CTCCGCCCTTGACTGGGCGCCGATCACTATTCACTTATCACGCCTGCACGGGCGCGGTTAGCTCAGTGGTAGAGCACTACCTTGACACGGTAGGGGTCACAGGTTCGAACCCTGTATCGCGCACCATTTCCGCCTTCGCGACCATTCGTGACATCTCGCGCCGCCCATGCCTTTCTCCCTTTAAATAAGGCGCCTGCGCTTTTCGCTTCCCGTACGTCGCGAGTCCGCTTTCGACATGACCTGACCGGTCGCGCGAATTTTTTGTGTTGCTATTTGTATCAATGAAAAATCCGGCAGCGCCTGCACGACCTCGCCAACTGGAGCAAATTCGTATCAGTGTGGACGTGATCGCCAGGCTTCGGTCGCTGTGCCTCCATAGCGCCATCGCGCTGACGAGCACCGCACGACGGAAGGTTGCTGGGGTCCCTCATGCGTTTTGAGGCATCCGCGGTCGGATTTTCAGACGATTACCGGAAAAAGAACCTATGAAGCTAAAGAATCCTTTGTTCTACATACTCTCCCTTCTAACCACACTACCGCTTGCCGGAAATGTTGCCCGTGCCGCAACCATCCAAGTGCTGCAGACTTATGATTTTCCAGGAGTGGGGAACTCAACTATGCCGCAGAAGGTCAGTGACCAGGCAGTCATCATTAATACCCTGATCAAGCCCGACGGGACAGTGCAGGGCTTTCTTTACAAGCCACGCATTGGCAGGTTGAGCGACAGGCCATACTCTGCTCCTGACGACACCGGGAACTACACTGCGGGACGAGGCATCAACAACCTACGGCATGCCGTCGGCGAGTACCGGAACGGAAGCGATGGCACCTTTCACGGTTATCTTTTTAAGCACCCGGATTTTTTCAACATCGATGTTCCTAACGCCGTGAATACAATCCCGTTGGGGATCAACAATAAAGGCGATCGTGTTGGGGCCCTTACTCTTACTGATGGAACGCGTCCGGCCTATATTAGCCTGGCCGGAAAAATCACGACGTTTACAGTGCCAGGCGCAACCGCGACCTTTGCTTATCAGTTAAATACGACGAAAGACGTCATCGGGTACTACCTCGACGCCGCTGGAGTTCCGCACGGCTACACCCGCGATCCCAACGGCAACTTGGCGTTCCCGATCAATGCGCCCGGGTCGACCGGGACGGTCTTGTTCGGGAATAATGATTTGAACTGGGGGGTGGGCAGATATACGGATGCTTCAGGCGCGACTCATGGGCTGTTCTATCTGACGCCCAACGATATCCAGACTTATGATTATCCAGGCTCCACCTTCACCTCGCTCAATGGGATTAACAAGGATGGCTACGTCTGTGGCTATTATCTAGATGCGAATGGAATTGCACACGGAATCTGGGCGAAGGTGGACGTCTCGAAGACAAGTAATCCCAGCACCGCCCTGCCGGTCGTACCGGTCGAACCCGCGCACCCATTGTCTGAGCTGTTCAATTCCGGGATGCCATTCCTGTAAACGAAAGCTACGCTTACCCGCTGAGCCGTATAATCAGGCATGGTCAGCGCTGCGGCGGAGGTGCAGGTTGGCGATCGCGAGCGGGTTGTCTCGGTGACGGATCCAAAAAAATCTTTAACACGGCCTTTGGTTTGGTGTAATTGTCCGCACACTTTTGATGCCCGTATGGCTCTGCAAAATCGGCGGGTGGGATGGTGCGCCATCTCGTCCTCCCGCCGCCATTCACGAAGCCTCTAAAGGGCGGAATTTATCTTTACAAGCTCATAAACTCTGACAATCTCTCACCTTTTAGGCGGAGTGTATTTGCTGGAATGGGCGATTGCCGCCGGGAAACCGGGCCGTGCGCAAGACCGCAGCAGCGATGCATGCTTTGATTACTGAGAAGGTCGTCTCTCCGGCCCGATTTTTTAATAAATGAAAACTGATGTCCTTATTATCGGCGGTGGCCCGGCCGAATTCCAGAAGCACAAGATGGATCGGGAAGAATTTTTCCACTTCTACTTGCCGCAGGTCAACCCTGATCTCACCCGCCGGATGGAAAACATCGAGTACGTTGCGCAGGTGCACGTCATTCCGAACTACTCGTTTCAAGTGCGCGGCTTTTGCGGCAAAGGTTTCATCTGTCTCGGTGACGCGCATCGTTTCATCGATCCGATCTTTTCCTTCGGCATTTCCGCCGCCTTGCGCGAGGCGGAGTTCGCCATCCCACATATCATGTCTTACCTGCGCGGCGAGCGGCGCGATGAAGCCAACCCCTTCGATGCCTTCCGCGTTATCATCCCGAGCGCGCGCCGTTGTGGGCGCCTGATTCTCCCGTCGAAGGCACGGAGGAATGGCTTGAACGCAGTAAGGAGAAGGAACCGGCCCAGGCGACAGCGAACACTCCTTACGCTGGCGGGGAGTTGGTCAACGCAGAGTAGATTTAATCAGTAACCGAACATGGAAATACCACAGAAACTCATCGACTACATCAACACCAGCCGGGCGCCCTTGCCGCCGGTCTCCGACCCTGAGGAACCGCTCCAGATCGACTCACTTGGTCTTATTCGCCTGGTTTCCTTTATGGAAAGCGATTGCGGCATCCGGGTGGAAGATGAGGAACTCGTTGCCGAAAATTTTG
>JACCZO010000118.1 GCA_013695925.1 Chthoniobacterales bacterium | reverse complement strand
CGCGAGAACGCGCCTTCCTCTCCGGGGAGCACGGGCTGCCAGCCCGTTCTGAGAGGCAGTTTGCCTCTCAGCGGAGAGCCGGGGGAGGGTGGAAGGTCGGCCCCCCAATCTTCTGCACGACGCGTTTACTTCGAGAAGGGGAAATTGCGCTCCGCGCAAACGAACCTGGCTGGCAGCCAGGTTCGAACGGGCTGGCAGCCCGTGCTCCCCGGAGTCCGGGGCCACGTCCCTAGAGTCCGAGGACATTTTCCATGCTGTAAAGCCCAGCCGGTTGGCTAACCACCCAGCGCGCGGCGCGCAGGGCGCCGAGAGCAAATGTTTCCCGACTCGCGGCCCGATGGGTCAACTCGAGTCGTTCGCCCGGCCCGGCGAAGAGGACGGTGTGCTCGCCGACGATGTCACCCGCGCGCACGGAGTGCGCGGGAATTTCAACGCCATCGCGCGCTTCCTGCAGAATCTCGAGCAGTCGCTTCGCCGTCCCGCTGGGGGCGTCTTTCTTGGTGCGGTGATGCATTTCGATCACCTCGACATCGAAGTCGTTGCCTGACAATGCCGCGGCACGTCGAGTGAGGGCGAAGAGAGCATTGACCCCGACACTGAAATTGGCGGCGTAAACGAGCGGAATCTTTTCCGCCCCCGCGGCGATGGACGCCTTTTGGGCCGCGCTGTGGCCGGTCGTGCCAAGCACGAGCGGCCTGCCCTTTGCGGCGCACGCGCGGCAAACCGCTTCCGTCGCCTCCGGGAGGCTGAAGTCGATCACGACGTCGCAATTGTCCAGCGCCGGTTCCAGCGCGCCTCCGCGCTCGATTTTTCCCCCGATCGTTAGGCCGGGATCCTTCGCGACTGCGGCCGCGACGGCTTTTCCCATCCGCCCGGCGGCGCCGACGAGCAAGAGCCGCGTCACGTCGCTCACGATTCGAGCCGCGCGAGAGTCTGGCGCAGGCGCTCGGCGTTCGCCTCGCTCATTGCGACGAGCGGCAATCGGCAATCGGCCGACATCACTCCGCGCCAGGAGAGCGCGGTTTTCGCCGGGACTGGATTGGGTTCGATAAAAGCATCCTTAAAGAGAGGATAGAATTTCTGGTGCAGCCGGCGCGCTTCCTTCGCCTTCCCCTCGAGAAAGAGCCTGACCAGCCGGACAACTTCCGCCGGGAACAGATTCGAGACGACGCTGACGACCCCGACCGCACCGACCGCGAGGAAGGGGAGAGTGAGCGAATCATCGCCGCTCAGGATGGTAAATTCGTCAGGCAAACGCGAGGCCAGCTCGCTCACCCGGTCGACGCTTCCGCTCGCTTCCTTGATCGAGACGATATTCGGGCAATGTTCCGCCAGCCTAACGACCGTATCGGCCGCGATGTCGACTCCGCATCTTCCCGGGATGTTGTAGAGGACGAGCTTGAGCGACGTCTCGCGCGCGATCGCCTCGAAATGGCGGAAGAGCCCTTCCTGGTTCGGCTTGTTGTAGTAAGGCGCGACGAGGAGGGCGCCATCCACGCCGATCTCTTCCGCCGCCTTGGTATGCGCGATTGCGTCGCGGGTTGAATTGGAGCCGGTGCCGGCGATCACCTGGCAACGACCATGGGCAGTCTTGACCGCGCGCTCAATCACCTGGTGTCGTTCGCCGCAGCTCAGGGTGGGAGATTCGCCCGTCGTCCCGACCGGCACGATGCCCGTGATTCCGGCCTCGATCTGCGCCTCGATCAAACGCTCAAAGGCCTCGAGATCGATTTCGTTGTTCTGGAACGGGGTGACGAGCGCTGTGTAGGTGCCGCGGAACATATCGTTAGGCTAAGGGGGTGGTCAGACTTCAATTGTGCCGTCGAAGACAAAGTCGGCCGGGCCGGTCAGGGTGACCTTCGTGAAGCGATCGCCCTGGCGGGTGAAATCGACGCTCAAGGTGTCCCCGCCCCGGACCAGGACGTCGATCGGGCCGGAAACGTTTTCATTGGCGGCAAAGAGAATCGCGCTCGCCACCACGCCGGTGCCGCAGGCGAGAGTCTCGTCTTCCACCCCCCGCTCGTAGGTCCGGATCGCGATGTGATGCGGGCCGCGCCGCTCACTGAAATTGGCGTTCACCCCCCGCGGCGCAAAGTCCGGATGACGGCGGAGGGCCGAGCCTAACGACCGCACATCAACGTCATCGATTTTTGCCACCGGCACGACGACATGCGGAACGCCGCTGTCGACATAACCGCCGTGAATCTTTTCCCCGGCGATCCCGATCTCGAGCCCGAGCCGAAGATCGTTAGGCTCGCTCATCTGGAGCGTGACCAGCTCGCCGACCAGTTGCGCACCAATGACGCCGGCCGGTGTTTCAAAGGTCAGTTGCTGCAGCGGGCCGACGGTTCGGTCCGCGTAACGGGCAAAGCAGCGCGCGCCGTTGCCGCACATCTCCGCTTCGCCGCCGTCGGCGTTGTAGTAGCGCATCCGGAAATCGGCGCTGTTGGCGGGGCGTTCCAGAACAAGCACTCCGTCCGCTCCCACCCCGCGATGGCGATCGCAGACGCGCGCGATTTGTTCGCGGGTCAGCTCGAGGTCGCCCATCCGGTTATCGAGCAGGACGAAATCGTTGCCCGCGCCGTTCATTTTCGTGAAACGCAGCATGCGTTTGGTGGTTAACATATTCTCGCTCGAAAGCCAAGAGCCCGCGCCGCGGCGCCTCTCGGTGGCGCGAGACTGGGTCGAGCTTGCCCGGAGGCTGATTTCCATTACTGGTCTCCCGTGCGGTTCGTTCTCTTCGCGATTCTCCTCGGCCTTCTGCCTAACGAAGTGCTGGCCCAGCTCGCGCCCAGCCCGCTCAATCCGGTCATCCTCGAGCAGATCAAGAAGATGCCGAGCGGCGGCCAATATTCCGCTTCCCGCACCGCTACCATCCGGCTGCAATCGGCGGCCCATTTTGAGTCCGGAAAATTTTTCATTCTCCCGGCTTCGGCTTCGCCGAGTTATTGCTCGGGCGCGACTTATCTAGTCTTCATGAAAACGATCGAAACGCTGCGCGACCGCGGAGAGCTCCAGCTCGATTACGATACGCTCGACGCGCTTATGATTCGCGGGCAGCCCGATGGTCGCGGTATCTGGGGCCGCTGGAACGCGAATGGTCCCGGCACGGCGCGGCTTTTCCACGAACTCGGGCTGGGCCGCAACTTCGATGATTTCGCCGAGGCGCAGCCGGGCGATTTTATGAAGATCTTCTGGTCGCCCGAGGTCGGTCGCGCAGAGCACGGGCACTCGGTCATATATCTCGGGACAGAAAAGAAGGCGGGGCTCGATTACGTGCGTTTCTGGTCGAGCAACATCCCGTTTGGCTACGGCGAGAAGAGCGTGCCCCGGGCCAAGATCGTGCGCGCCATCTTTTCCCGGCTCTACACGCCGGCGAACCTGAAGCGGATCGCGGATGTGCCCGACCTCGATCGTTATCTGGCGAGCCTCGAGCGGGTGCGCTCGAGCTATGCCGAGGCGGAGGAGAAGTGCGGAATGTAAGAATCTGCCTCACGGAATAATTCCGGTGCGTCTCTCTCTTCTTTTGCCCTTCGCCGGGAAGGAACATCATGCCTGATTTTCACTGCCGATTGACCGATCGCCCCACGCCGCTGCCCCATTTTTGGGAGCACACCATCGGGAGCGGGCACGCCACCCTCGCATTGCGAGCGGATTGGCAGCGGCAACTGCGG
>JACCZO010000285.1 GCA_013695925.1 Chthoniobacterales bacterium | reverse complement strand
ATTTTCGAAGCGCACTATGGCTCGCTCCGCGCTGAATTTCGTCCCGACACTTCCACCCTGGTCACGACGGTGTCCCTCCCCATTCTCGTCTCCTGAGCCGGCATCGTTTTGCGGCTGCCGCCTGAATCTCCCATGACCACCGAAAATCGACGCATTCTCATCATCGATGATGAGCGGCCGATCCTGATGACCCTCGAGGCATTGTTAGGCCGGCACGGTTATCAGCCCGAAGTGGCAGCCAATGCGGCGACCGGGATGCGCCTGCTCGAGAGCAAAACGCCCGCTCTCGTCCTGCTCGATCTGCAGCTCCCGGACGCAGAGGGGCTGCACATGCTCGAGGAAATCAAAACCAATCATCCCGACACGCAGGTCATTATTCTAACCGCACATGATTCCCTGAACAACGCGATCGAGTCGATCAAACGCGGGGCCTACCATTTCATCAGCAAACCGTATGCGCCCGAAGAGCTGCTCAGCCTAGTCGAGAAAGCGCTCGAAAAACAATCCCTCCTTCGCGAAACGTTCGAGCTGCGCCAGGCGACGCAGAAGCTCAAGCAGCGCCTCGCCCAGGCCGAAACGCGACTCGCACCGATCTTTAAAAGCAAAGGGATGCAGCAGATAGACGAGTTGATCACAGCGATGGCGCCCTCCGAGGCGAATGTGCTCATCACGGGCGAGAGCGGCGTGGGCAAGGAGGTGATCGCCAACGTGATTCACAACCGGAGCCGGCGGGCGGAAAAACCGATGGTAAAACTAAATTGCGCAGCCTTCCCCCAGGCGATGATCGAGGGCGAACTCTTCGGCTACATGAAAGGCGCGTTCACGGGCGCGACGAGCGATTTTCGCGGCATGATTGCGGAGGCAGACGGGAGCACGCTTTTCCTCGACGAGATTTCCGAGATGCCGGCGGAATTGCAGACGCGTTTTCTGCGGGTTCTGCAGGAACGGGAATATCGTCCGTTAGGCAGCACGAAGACGTTGAAGGCAAATTTCCGCGTCGTGGCCGCGACCAACCGCCCGGTGCAACAGGCGCTGGCCGAGAACCGCCTGCGCTCGGACCTGTATTACCGGCTGAACACTTTCCAGATCGAGCTGCCGCCGTTGCGCCAGCGGAAGGAGGACATTCCGCCAATGGTCGCCAGTTTTGTCAGGACCTTCGCGCAACAACTTGGGAAAGCGGAACCGACGATTGAGCCGGAGGCATTTCAAAAATTGCTCGACTACGGCTGGCCGGGAAACGTGCGCGAGCTGCAGAACACAATCGAATACGCCGTCGTCCTTGCGCGCCAGGGGCAGATCACGATCAAGGAGCTACCGGCCGAAGTGCGGTTGCCGGTCGCGCTGCAAAAAACGGAGCGGGCGGCCGGCCAAACCGCAGGTCAGGCGCAGAACCTGTCCGACATGGAGCGGAACGCGATTCTCAATGCCCTCGCCCAGACACATGGGAACAAGAAAAAAGCGGCCGAACTGCTCGGGATTCAGCGCCCGACGCTCTACAACAAAATGCGGCGCTACGACATCCAGTTGTGATTGGAAAATCCGAATATCGAAATCCGAAATCCGAAGGAAATGGGGAAAGCTCGAATGAGCATACCCTCGGGAACAGCCTCGGTTCTTTCTGAGTTTACATTCTTTGAGATTGTTTCGGATTTCGATATTCGAATTTCGAACTTAACGTCCCCCAGTGTCCAATCCTCAGGAAAAAGTTCTGGAACACGCGCGGCGCGAGCTCGAGCCGACGCGCACCGCCGGGTCGAGCCACCTGCTCGCTCTCTACCAGAAATTTCTCAAGATCGAAAACCATCGCCTGCGCCTGCGACATCAGGCCGGCGGCGGCGGGCGCGAGGTCTGCGCGAGCCGCGCTTCGCTCATCGACGTCATCCTGCGTCATCTGTTTAGGGCCGCGACCGCTTCCGCGCAGGAAAAGACGGGCGCCAAGGCCATCCCCCTGAGTCTTCTCGCATTGGGCGGCTACGGCCGGGGCGAACTCAATCCGGGAAGCGACGTCGATGTCATGTTTCTCCATCCGCAACTCGGCACGGAGGTGCCGGAATCGCTCAAACAAACAGTCGAGCAGGTTCTTTATTTTCTGTGGGACATCGGTTTCAAGGTCGGGCACTCCACGCGCTCGGTGCGCGAAGCGATTGCGCAGGCGAACGGCGACATGGTGACCAAGACGGCGATGCTGGAAGCGCGTCATCTCACCGGCGATGAGGCGCTCTTCCGAAGGTTTCGCGCGCAATTTCGCAAACAGTGCGTGCAGGGGTACGAGAAGGAATACATCCGGGCGCGAATGGAAGACCAGGCGCAACGCCACGCCAAATTTGCGAACAACGTTTATCTGCAGGAGCCCAATGTGAAACGGGGCTGCGGCGGCCTGCGCGATTACCAGAATCTGCTCTGGATGACCTGCTTCAAGGAAGGCGCCCTAACGACAACGCACCTCGTGGGCAAGGATTGGTTGAGCGGGAGCGACCGGCGCCGGATCGACGCAGCCTACGATTTCCTGCTCCGGGTCAGAACCCAACTGCATTACACAAATGAGCGCGCGACCGATGTGCTCCATCTCACCCAGCAATCGGAAATCGCGCACCGCCTCGGCTACGCCGGAAAAACACCGATCGCGCGCAGCGAGGTGTTCATGAAGGATTACTATGCGCATACGCGAAACATTTTTCGCATCACCGAACGGCTAAGCGAACGCTTCGCGACCGGCAGCGCCACGACTACGCGCCGGCTTTTCTTTCCTCTCCTTCCCCGACGTCAGGCGCCGGACGAGCATTTCGGGAATTTCTTTCGCCGCGGCGAACAACTGCATGTGAGCGATCCGCAACTCTTTGCCCGGGAACCGGAGGAGCTCATGAAAGCCTTTGAGCATGCGCAAGAACGCCAGCTCGAGTTGAGCCCGGAACTAACCGATGTCCTGACGCGCCGCCTGCGCTACGTGACGCGCGAGTTTCGTTACGCG
>JACCZO010000278.1 GCA_013695925.1 Chthoniobacterales bacterium | reverse complement strand
CCGGTCGGCGATGACCCGGCATTGCCGGTCGCGCATTTCGAGCGGCGAAGCGGAAAGGGTCTTGGAGGCCCGCTTCGATTTGAGATGGACGCCGACGAGGTAAAAATCGAACCGGTCGATCCGCGCTGTCGCGAGCAGGGCTTTGCGGGTCGTCTGTTCCTCGGGGTCGTCGCCGTCGATGAGATCATTGGACGCTTCGATCAACTCCGCGTCTTTCACTTCGACGCCCCGGCGTTTCAAAATCGAAATAAGCTGCACCACTTCGGAGCCCTGCGGCGGCACGGGCACGGCGACCAATTCGAAACCATTTTTCGTCGCCGCCTTGGCGATCTCGTCGGCGGCGCTCGCCGGCCAGACTTCCTCGAGTACGATAATGTCGGGCTTGATCTTGTGCGCGATCACTTCGCCCAGGCGCTCGATCCGGTCCGGCGCGATCGGAGTGGCGCCGGTAGCGCTGCGTCCGCAGGCTACGTTCCAGGCCGCGACGCGCGCGCTCGTTTCGGCCGCCGCACCTGCAGGAAGAACGAAGACATCGCCGCTGAGGAGCAGGCAGAGAGTGACGCGATGGATGATCGAATTCATAAGACGACTCCAGCTTCGCCCGACGCAGCGGGCGCGACAACTCGCTCTCATTTTGACTGGTCGCAGCACGATCGGCGCGTGTAATACTCCGTCCCGGCCACGACGATGAAAGAAACAAACAGCGAGGTCGCCCACCCTTCCTTCAGCGAGGCTTTCCGCTTCTGGCTCAAGCTCGGCTTCATCTCTTTTGGCGGGCCGACCGGCCAGATCGCGATCATGCAGACTGAGCTGGTCGAAAAAAAACGATGGATCAGCCAGGCGCGATTTCTGCACGCGTTAAATTATTGCATGCTGCTGCCTGGACCCGAGGCGCAGCAGCTCGCCACTTATATCGGGTGGCTCCTGCACAAGACTTGGGGCGGTGTCGTGGCCGGGGCGTTTTTTGTCATTCCCTCGATCTTTATTCTTTGGGGACTGAGTTTCGTTTACGCCGCCTACGGCAACCTGCCCTGGATCGCGGCCATCTTCTACGGCCTGAAACCGGCGGTGATGGGAATCGTAGCCGTCGCCGTCATCCGCATCGGCCGGAAAGCGCTCAAGAACGAGGTGATGTGGACGATCGCCGCGATCGCCTTCGGCGCGATCTATTTTCTCAAGGTGCCGTTTCCGCTCATTATCCTCGGCGCGGGATTGACCGGGCTGCTCGGGGGCTATTTTTGGAAATCGAAATTCAATGTCGTCACCGGCCACGGGAAAGCGGGAAACAATTCCGTCCTTGATGACGAAACCGAGTCGCCCGCCCATACCCAGCCGCTTCTCTCGCGCGCACTCAAGATCACGGCGGTCTGGCTCACGCTTTGGCTGGTCCCCGTCATCGCGATCGGGCTGTGGTTAGGCTGGAGCCACACCCTTTTCCAGGAGGGCGTTTTTTTTAGCAAAGCGGCGGTGGTCACGTTCGGCGGCGCGTATGCCGTGCTGCCCTATGTCACCCAGCAGGCGCTCTCCCATTACGGCTGGCTGCAACCCGGGCAGATGATGGACGGCCTCGGCCTGGCCGAGACGACGCCGGGGCCGCTCATCATGGTCCTGCAATTCGTCGGCTTTATGGGCGGCTGGCAGCATCCACAGGGTCTCTCGCCCTTGCTGGCGGCGACGATCGGCGCGCTCCTCACGACCTGGGTCACGTTCACGCCCTGCTTTCTCTGGATTTTCCTGGGCGGCCCTTACATCGAAAAATTGCGCGGCAACGTCCGGCTCACCGCCGTGCTCTCCGCCATCACCGCGGCGGTCGTGGGCGTGGTCTTGAATCTCGCGGTCTGGTTTGCGCTCAATGCCTTGTTTCCAAATCATCGCGACCTGGACTGGTTTGCGCTCGTCCTGAGCCTGGTCGCACTGCTCGGGATGTTGAAATGGAAGTGGGACGTGATTCCCGTCATTGTCGGCAGCGGCCTGCTCGGGCTGCTCTACAAAATCGCGCTCCCCTGAAGCGCAGTTGGTCTCGGGCGAGGAAATGGCGCTTGCACAATTGGTGCGCGGAAGCTAACGGGGTGGCATGGATTTCCGGCGCGCCGCTAACTCGCTCTGGCGCGCGGTTTCCGTTTCGGGAATGCTGGCTGCGTTCCTCTTCGCGATCGCGCTTTCCGATTCGCCTCGTCTGCACGAGCACCTGCACAAATCGCTCGGCGATCACATTTGCGCCGTCACGGTTTTTTTAAGCGGCGCCTGTGATCACCTGACCGGCGCGGGCTCCGCCGCGGCGGCGCCGGGCGCGTTGACCTGGGTGCCGTTTTTCTTTCCTCCGCTCCCGTTGGATCGTGCCGCTGAGCTGGCCTTTTCCCGGCTCGAACACGCCCCGCCCGCTCTCTCCTAAGCGCAGGACCTTCGCCGCCTCGAAGCGGTAAAACGCTTTCTCGTAGCGCTCGTCTGCGCAGACGCAGTCCCTTGCGGTCTTCACCTGTCGTGAAGCGCCGTCCTGTCCTGCAAATTTCGATTCACAAACTTGGGAGATTTTAGATGAAAATATTTATCGCACTTTCGCTCGCGCTGGCCCTCACTGCCGGTCTTGCCAGCGCCCAGGATGCTGTCGCTCCGAGCGCCAGCCCCACCCCGATTCCGTCGCGCGATGCCGAGACGGAGCGCGTCATCGTCCGCAGCACGCCGCTCGGCGGCGACTTGTTTGAGCAAACCCAATCCGTCACCGTCCTTTCCGGCGAGGAACTGAAGCTTCGTCTTGAGCCGACGCTGG
>JACCZO010000251.1 GCA_013695925.1 Chthoniobacterales bacterium | reverse complement strand
GGTAAAGAAAGTCGCGACCGCGCAGGTAATAATTATAGGCTTCGACATTGTCGGTCGGTGCCTGGCCAAGCGCCTTTTTCTCCCGTGGCAGGAGCTTCACTTTCAACTGCTCGACGATGGCGTGGGTGATTTCGTCCTGGATGGCGAAAATGTCGGTCAGGTCGCGATCGAAGCGCTCCGCCCAGATGTGGGTGCCGTCGGCGCTGGTGATCAATTGGGCCGTGACGCGTACGCGTGGACCGGCTTTGCGCACGCTGCCTTCGAGCAGGAACTCGACGCCGAGTTCCTGGCCGACGGTCTGCACTTTCACCGCCTTGCCTTTGTAAGTGAACGAGGTGTTGCGCGCGATGACCGAGAGCGCGGAGATTTTCGAGAGGTCGGTGATGATGTCTTCGGTAATCCCGTCGCTGAAATATTCCTGCTCGGGATCTCCGCTCATGTTCGTGAACGGCAGGACAGCGATCGACGGCTTTTCTTTCTTCTGCGAAGGCATCGTGGTCAGCTCCGGCTCTTCCAGCAGAATATCGTAAACGCGCACGGGCTTCTCGATGTTCTTGAGCTGTTGTTCGCCGCGATCTTCGAACCTGACGTTGAGACGATTTCCCACATGATCGCACACCGATTGCGAAACCGCGATGCCACCCGGAGTGGCCACACTTTCCAAGCGCGCGGCAACGTTGACCCCATCGCCGAAGATGTCTTCGCCTTCGACAATCACGTCGCCCAGGTTAATGCCGATGCGAAACTCCATCCGCTGGCCCGGCGGCGCATCTGCGTTTCGCTCCCGCATCGTGCGCTGCATTTCCACCGCGCAGGCAACAGCGCTGACCACACTTGGGAACTCAACCAGCATTCCGTCGCCCGTTAGTTTTACCGTCCGGCCCTCATGCGCATTGATCCTGGGCTCGAGCACCTCTGTTCGGAGTTTCTCCAGCGCTGTCAGCGTGCCTGCTTCGTTGGCACCCATGAGCCGGCTGTATCCGACGACGTCGGCAGCAAAGATGGCGGTGAGGCGACGTCGCATTTTCTATCCGAATCGCTCAAGCAGTTGCTGAAAGCGCGGGTGGCTTCGCAGCGGGTCCATGTCGGAATCGTGCACCATCCAACTGCGGTAGCCGGCGGCGCCACGTTGCACTACCTGCTCCAGCAGATCGAGTGCTGCTTCGCTCTCGCCCAGCTTCGCATAGCCGCAGGCGCAGTTATAAAGGGTGTTAATGTCGTCGGGATCAATGGCGAGAGCGCGGCTGATCCACTCCCGGGCGCGCTCGTGTTCGCCGGCTTCGATCAGGGCTGAGACGCCGAAATGCGCTGGGCGCGGATCCTCCGGATGCAGAGTGAGTTCGCGCTCAGCCAGCGGAATCGCTTTCCGCGCGGCCTCTCGGCTTTTCTCCTGCAGGCCCAGTGATCGGTAGACCTGGATGAGCGTGCAAGGCGGCTGGTAGTTCTCGGGCAGGATCTCAGCCGCGCACTCGAGAAGACGGGCGGCGCGCTCGAGCTCGCCTTCGAGCATGGAGCTGCGCGCGTAGAGGACATGCGCTTCGAAGGAGTTGCGATCGAGGGCGAGGGCGCGTTCGTATTCCTCGTTCGCTTCAGCAAAACGGGAGGCCGCGGTGAGCGCCGCGCCGCGGGAGGCGTGCGCCTCGGCCAGGTTGTTATCGAGAGCGAGCGCTTTGTTGGCGAGCTCAAGAATGCCCTCAATCGAGAGGCTGACCTGGTAGGTGAGATAAAGCCAGGCCTCGCACTCGGCCATGCCGGCGTAGGCGCGGGCGTAATTCGGATCGAGCTCGACCGCCTTGGCAAACATTCGGCGGGCAAGTTCGAAGTAGCGCTTGGAGTGGCGGTAGAAGAAGTCGCGGCCGCGGAGGTAATAGGTGTAGGCCTCGACGTTATCGGTTGGCGATTGCCCGAGCGATTTTCTTTCCAGCGGCAGCAGCTTTACTTTCAGTTGCTCGACGATGGCGTGCGTAATTTCATCCTGGATGGCGAAGATGTCGGTCAGGTCGCGATCGAAGCGCTCCGCCCAGATGTGGGTGCCGTCGCTGCTGGTGATCAATTGGGCCGTGACGCGCACGCGGGGGCCGGCTTTGCGCACGCTGCCTTCGAGCATGAACTCGACGCCGAGTTCCTGGCCGACGTTTTGCACTTTCACCGCGCGACCCTTGTAGGTGAAAGAGGTGTTGCGCGCGATAACGGATAGGCCCGAGATCTTCGAGAGATCAGTGATGATGTCCTCGGTAATGCCGTCGCTGAAATACTCCTGCTCCGGGTCGCCGCTCATGTTGGTGAATGGCAGGACTGCGATCGAAGGTTTGTCGCTTTTCGTTAGGGGCATCCGGATGTTTTTCGTTTCTCCCAAGAGAACATCGTAGACGCGCATCGGCTTCTCAATGTTCTTGAGTTGTTGTTCGCCGCGATCTTCAAAGGTGAGATCGAGCCGGTTGCCGACGTGTTCGCGCACGGTGTGGGAAACGGCGATGCCTCCGGGCGTCGCAACACTTTCCAGTCGCGCCGCGACATTCACTCCGTCGCCATAAATGTCGTCGCCTTCCACGATGACGTCGCCAAGGTTGACGCCGATCCGAAATTGCAGGCGGCGATCTGGCGGGAGCCCGGCATTGCGATCCTGCATCGCACGTTGCACGGCGACCGCGCAACCGACCGCGCTGACCACGCTGGAGAATTCTACCAGGACTCCGTCACCCGTGAGTTTGACGATGCGCCCATCGTGCTCCGCGATTTTGCCGTCCACCACTTCCGCCCGCACGGTCTTGAGTGCGGCGAGTGTGCCGGCTTCGTCGGCGCCCATCATTCGGCTGAAGCCAACAACATCCGCGGCGAGAATG
>JACCZO010000248.1 GCA_013695925.1 Chthoniobacterales bacterium | reverse complement strand
CCGCTTCTCTATGCGCTCGGGATCGGCGTTTCGTTTTTTCTCCCCTGGGTGGCGGCCTGCATTTACGTCTTCGTCGCGCTTCTGTGGCTCATCCCCGACCGCCGCATCGAGCGCACCGCCACGGAATCCGCCGCCTGACCTCGACCCGTGCGGTCAATTTCCAAAACCGGATGAATCCAACTCGGCGCCAAACGAACTCATGCGCAGAAGAAGATATGGATTCCATCAACCAAAATCAGCCGGAAGAAAATCACGAAGAGCGCCGCGGCGCGAAACCGTCGCCACAATCAAGGTCGTCCGCACTCAGAAACCAAAGATTCCCCGCGTCATCCACCTGACGAGTCAATCGAGGGAACGCCGCCGCTCTAACTTGCCTGCTCGTTAGACTGCTCTTTCGTCCCTGCGCGCGGTGGAAAAGATAATGCCCGTCGCCATTGCGCCGGCTTCATTTTCCATCGTCCAATGCCGCGTACAACCGTATGATTCGTCTGCATGAGCACTTCAATCTCCGGTCCGGTCGTCCCGATCAATGCCCCCGTGGAGCACGTGATTGTCCGTGGGAGCGCGCGCGGTTTCCTGCAGGAAGCCACCGCCGGGAAGTTTACTTTCCAAGTCGACGAACCGATTAGCGCGGGTGGCACCGAGTCGGCTCCCGACCCCTACGATTACTTGCTTGCCGCGCTCGGGTCTTGCACGTCAATGACAGTCGGCTGGTATGCGCGGCGCCAGAAAATTCCCCTCGAGAGCATCACCGTGCGGCTCCGGCATTCGCGCATCCACGCGCGCGATGAGACCTGCGAAACCAAGGCCGGAATGCTCGATCGAATCGATCTCGACCTGCAGCTCACTGGTCCCATTACCACCGAGCAACATGCAAAGCTCATGGAAGTGGCCGCAAAGTGCCCGGTTCATCGCACCCTGAAATCCGAAATCGATATCCGGCTGCGAGCCGTCACCTGACCGCAGTTTCCACCGCTCCAGATTGCGATCCGCGCGCACGAACGTTAGCCTCGACTTGTCCGGCAAAGATTTCAGTGTCGCATTTCATGTCCATCCGAATCCTCGTCACCGGCGGCACCTTCGATAAGGAGTACAACGAACGCACCGGACAACTCTTCTTCAAAGACACTCATCTCGCCGAGATGCTGCAACGCGGTCGATCGCGGGTCGCGGTCTCGATTCGCACGGTCATGATGGTCGACAGCCTGGAAATGAACGAAGCCGATCGCGCCCTGATCGTGCAGAACTGCGCCCAGGCTGAGGAAAACCAGATCGTCATCACGCACGGCACGGACACGATGACCGAGACAGCGGCTGCAATCGCACGGGCGGTGACCGATAAAACAGTCGTCCTCACAGGCGCGATGATCCCGTGGGCTTTCGGCAGCTCCGACGGCCTCTTTAATCTCGGCAGCGCGCTCTCCTTCGTGCAGGTTTTACCGACCGGGGTTTACATTGCCATGAACGGCAAGTGCTTTCCGTGGGATCGCGTCCGCAAAAATCGCGAGCGCGGCGAGTTCGAGGAGATTCCTCAATTCAGGGTTGATGGTAATTAGCTATACGCCATTCAGTGTTCTTGCTTGAGCGAGAGGTTCTGCATGAATCGCGTTCCGCCCTAAAACTTATGAAGTCATACCCTCGGAATCACGCGCGGGTTTTAATCGCAAGTCTGTTCTTCTTGCTTAGTCGTCCCGTGTTGCCGGCTCCGTCCCCTACGCCCGTTCCATCGATTGCGAGCGGAGCGATTCGGGTCGAACTGGAGCCCATTACGAGCGGACTGCATGCGCCTAACGATCTGACGTCGGTCGGGGACGGCCGGCTGTTTGTTGACGAACAGACCGGCACGATTCGCATTCTCAAAGCTGGCGCGCTGCTCCCGACGCCGTTTCTTGATCTCTCGGCGCGCCTCATTGGCACGGGCGACGAACGCGGTTTGCTCGGGTTCACTTTCCACCCCGGATACAACGATCCGAAAAGCCCTGGTTACGGCAAGTTCTACACCTTTACGTCCGAACCGATTTCCGGTCCGGCCGACTTCACCGTCCCAAAATCCGGCCCTTTTTCCCATCAGAACGTCGTCGCCGAGTGGCAACGTTCGATCGACAATCCCGATCTGGCCGAAGCGGCGAGCCGGCGCGAGGTGCTGCGCGTGGACCAACCGCAATACAGTCACAATGGGAGCCAGCTGGCCTTCCGCCCGAACGAGCCCTATCTCTACATCTCGTTAGGCGACTTCATCATTGCCGGGAGCGCTTCGGAACAGGTTGTCCTGCGCGGGCTCGGACCTTCCCTCGTTCTTCATGGCGTGAGCGCGCTTGACACGCTGTCCGATCCGCTGATCGAATTGCACGACGGAAGTGGCGCCTTGATTGCCGCCAACGACGACTGGGCGGAGGGTGTGCAAGCAGGCGAGATCAGCGCGCTGGGGCTCGCGCCTAACGATGGTTCCGAGTCGGCATTGCTCGCGCAGCTCCCCCCGGGCACCTACACGACGATTCTCAAAGGCACAGACGCCGGCAGCGGCATCGGCCTGATCGAGATCTACGCCACAAGCATTTCGGCGCCGGTCAATCCAGTTAATATTTCTACTCGCGGCCTCGTCCAGGCGGGTGACAACGTCATGATTGGTGGCTTTATCCTTGGCGGAACCACGCCGCGCAAGCTCGCGGTGCGCGCCATCGGTCCATCGCTTGGATCGGCCGGGGTCTCAAATCCACTCCCCGATCCAATCCTGGAATTGCACAATCAGGACGGCGAATTGATCGCATTCAATGACAACTGGCAAGATACCCAGCAGACTGAGATCGAAGCCGCTGGACTGGCGCCGACTGCCAACCTTGAATCCGCGATCGTGGCAACGCTCTCCCCGGCCCCTTACACGGTTGTATTGCGGGGCAAGAACAATGCGGTCGGCGTCGCATTGGTCGAGGCCTATCAGTTAGACGACTGAAAATCGCTCCGTTCTACCGACGATTTCCTGCCCATTTGGCAGACCCGCGCGGGAGTATGCGCTCGCGAAAATGAACCCGACCTTCGCTTCAGTAATCTGGAGTCGCTCGGCGGCGCTAAATTTCGCGTCAACGCGGTTGTATCTGTTACCAACGTTTGGCAGTCGGCCTTACAAAGGTTCGATAATCAAGTTGGAAACTGGAGCCGGCGCGAAAGGCAAGCTAACTCTTCACGTCCTCGATTTTTCCGAATTGGATTTGGACGAAGCGTCCCGAACAGCGGAGTCACAAACCGAGAGGGGTCGAGCGTTTACTTTCATCCGGCGAACGCAACACTGTGCAGCCGGCGCCGCGCTACCGGCGCGCTGCAAGGGCGGATAAACGCCCCGGGGGTCCGCGCCATCCCCACTCATTCAGCGGAGGGGCGGGCCTTATCCGCGATGGCTTTCGCCTGAGCCTCTTCATTCGCACCCTGGGCGTGACCAACGATTTTGGAATTTTCGCGGGCGAGCTTGATCACGATGAGGCAGGTCTTCGTGCCCCGCGCCTTTGCGTCGGTGCCCTCCAGCCGATAGATGATCGCGTAAGGCGTAAACCGATCGCCTTTCACCACTCCGCGCCACTCCACCACATCATTGGCTTTGCGCGGAAACGAGCCCGGGCCTGCTTCCATCGTCGCCGCGTAGAGGTCGGTCGTTTTCCCGTAATAGCGGAGATTGATCCAACTGCGCTCGTCGCCCGCCGAATGGACCAGTTGATAACCACCCAGCCCCGCAAAGACGCCTTCAAATGCCTCCGACATCCCTTCCACGTCATCCAAAACCTTGAAGGAAATTGCCTTCGCCCGCGCCGTGCTCGTGAACTTCGAAATCGGGCCCGCGGTCGCCACCATCGCCGGCACCGCCGCGAGCAACAGTGTTATCACTAATTTCAACGCGCCTTCTTCTCCTTCTCCGGCGGCGTCACGTTCAGCGCGCGGAAGGATTCGAGAAATTGGATGAGCGCGCGTCCGTGCTTCTCCAGAGTCGCCTTAGTCTCGGCGGAAAACACTACGTAGGCCACTGCTTTCGCCATCTGGATATAGGCGACACGCTCGGCCCGGGTGTATTCTTCCGTGGGCGCATACTCGTTCACAAAGTACGGCTCGCCGCCCGCCGTCTTGCCGGACGCGATTCGTTTCACGGGAAATTCCCCCCGCTCCTTTTGCATCTCCGCGATCGCTTTTTTCGCGAACGCCTCCGCGTCCGTCACTTCCGTGCTCGCGATTTTCGCATACATGAGCGGCTCGGCTGTTTCCCAGGTCTCGCCTTTGCGAAAGAGCACGCAGGGCAGCCCCTGCTCCGTCCCAGATTCATTGTCGATCACCCACCCGTCCGGCGCCTTGATGTTAAAGGCGCCTTTCGGTCCGTAAACAATTCCAAACGGCGTCAACCCAGCCCGCGCCGCGAAGAGCGCGACCAGAAGCAGGAGAAGAACGAGCCGGTCTTTCCTCATCTGGCATCTTCCGGTTGGGGCTGCTCCAAGGTCATGTTCGAGGATCGCACTTTTCTATCGCGTCAGCAAAAGTACAAACGCGAAAGGCGATCGCCATACCTGTTCTCCTCACAATTGAGCACCAGGTATTCGAGAATTTCTGTTTGACGCTTGTGCTCCTAAGGAATATGTGTCACAGACATATATGTCATCACAGGTTCTCGATCGTGAACTTAAAAAAGGGAGCGCGGAATTGCTGATCCTTTCGCTGGTGGAGGATCAGCCACGTCATGGCTACGACATCGGTCAATTGATCGAGCTGCGTTCGCGCGGCGCGCTCCGTTTCAACGTTGCGTCGCTTTATCCGCTGCTCTATCGACTCGAGAAGCGCGGCTGGATGCGCGGGCGCTGGGTGGAGAAGGCCGGGCAACGTCGCCGCCGCTATTACCGCCTCACTCCCTCCGGCAAGAAGGTGCTGGCGAAGCAGCGCGAAGGCTGGGTCGAATTTGTGGAAGCGATTAACCGCATCACCGGGCTCCAACATGCGTGATTTCGGGACCGAGATCAGGCAGCGACTCGCCGGCTTGAATCTTCCGCCGGAACGCGAGAACGAAGTCGTGGAGGAGCTTTCGCAACATCTCCTCGATCAATACGAATCCTCTCTCAATCGAGGAGCCACCGAAGAAGAAGCTCAACTCGAGGCGCTCGAAGAGCTGAATGCGCCAGATGTGTTAGGCACGGGACTGCAAAAAGTGGAGCGGCGTGCTCCCCGGAATCCCATCGTACCGGGAGGAGAAGGGAAGACCAACCTGATGGCCGATATCGCGCAGGATCTGCGCTACGCGCTACGCATGCTTTGGAAGAATCCTGGCTTTACCGCGGTGGCGGTGATCGCCCTCGCGCTCGGCATTGGAGCGAACAGCGCGATTTTCAGCGTCGTCAACACCGTCCTCCTGCGGCCGCTGCCCTATACGAATCCCGACC
>JACCZO010000106.1 GCA_013695925.1 Chthoniobacterales bacterium | reverse complement strand
CCTACACGGCCATAAATCCCCGTGTGCCTGGTACGCCTATTTCGGTGCTGCCGGTGGCGCAACTGCTTCTCTTGTTTCCTTTAACGTTCGGGCTGTCACGCAAGCTCATCCGATTGGCTTCGAATCCGAGTGCAATAGCCGGAACAAAACGGCCCTCACCATGAAAGAGATTAAAACGTATAGGCAAGAGCCTCAACGCTGCGCCCTAAGAGCAAACCCAAAGTTCCTGGCTGAGGAGTGATTTTTATGAAACATAGCGACCATCCAACCGAGAAATCGGATTCGGCCACTGCCAAACCCGCCCCAAAGCCGGCGCGCGACGAAGTCGCCAAGAAGGCCTACGCCCTCTATGAAAAAGAGGGGCGTCCGCAAGGGCACGCCAAGCAGAATTGGTTGGCGGCTGAAGCCGAGATGTCGGGCCACGGCTCGGATGAACATAAAGGTCATGGCGATCATCATGCGCACATGGCGGCGGATTTCCGCAATCGGTTCTGGATCTCGCTGGTCCTGACTCTGCCGATTCTCATCCTCTCGCCGATGCTCCAAAATTGGGTCGGTCTGGGGGATGCGATCCATTTCCCCGGCGACATTTACGTTCTGTTCGGTTTCTCCTCCGCCGTCTTTTGGTATGGCGGCTGGCCCTTTCTCAAAGGGCTCTTCGATGAGCTGAAGACCCGCAAGCCGGGAATGATGATCCTCATCTCTGTCGCCATCGCCACCGCTTATCTTTACAGCAGCGCCGTGGTGTTTGGTTTGACCGGCAAAATGTTCTTTTGGGAGCTGGCCACGCTCGTGGACATCATGTTGCTCGGGCACTGGATTGAAATGAGATCCGTGATGGGCGCTTCCAAGGCTCTGGAGGAATTGGCGAAACTCATGCCCTCCGACGCCCACAAGCTCATGCCCGACGGCAGCGTGAAAGACGTGCCGCTCGGCGAGCTGGCTGTGGACGACAAAGTCCTGATCAAACCGGGCGAAAAGATTCCCGCCGATGGTGTCATCGTGGAAGGCGAAAGCTCGGTCAACGAAGCCATGCTCACCGGGGAATCAACTCCGGCCACCAAAAAGACGGGCGGCAAAGTGATCGGCGGATCGATCAACGGTGAAGGCTCGCTCACGATCGAGGTGAAAGGCACGGGTAAGGATTCCTTCCTGTCGCAGGTCATCGATCTGGTTAAACAGGCCCAGGAAAGTAAATCGAAAACCCAGGACCTCGCCAACACCGCCGCGCTTTGGCTCACCATCGTGGCACTGGGCGGCGGCGCGATCACCTTGATCGTTTGGCTGACGCTGATGGGAAAAGACTTTGCCTTCGGCATCGAACGCGCCGTCACCGTCATGGTTATCGCCTGTCCGCATGCCCTGGGTCTCGCTGTGCCATTGGTCGTGGCTGTCTCCACTGCTTTGGCCGCAAAAAACGGCCTTTTGATTCGTAATCGCGTCGCGTTCGAGGGCGCGCGAAAATTGCAGGCCATCATCTTCGACAAGACCGGCACCCTCACGGAAGGACGGTTTGGGGTCACGGACACGCTCCTGCTTTCGCAGGACATCGACGAAGAAACGCTGCGCCGCTACGCGGCTTCGGTGGATGCGAATTCTGAACATCCCATTGCCAAAGCGATTGCCGGCGCTTCCGACAAAAAGTCGCCGGTGGAAAACTTCAAAGGCATTGCCGGCAAAGGCGCGGAAGGCCGGGTCGAGGGCAAAGAGATCAGGGTGGTGAGTCCGGGCTTTCTGCGCGAACAGAACATCGCGATGACGGACAAACGCGTCGAACCACTGCAAGGGCAGGGTAAGACGGTGGTATTTATCCTCGTGGACGGAGCGCTGAAAGGAGCGATGGCTCTGGCCGACATCATCCGGCCCGAATCGAAGCAGGCCGTCGCGACACTCAAGGAAATGAGTATTCGCTGCATGATGCTTACCGGCGATAACAAAGCGACTGCCAAATGGGTTTCGGACCAGATTGGACTGGATGAATACTTTGCCGAAGTCCTGCCGCAGGATAAGGCCGCCAAAGTGAAAGAGGTCCAAGCCCGAGGCGTGCGGGTCGCCATGACCGGCGACGGCGTGAACGACGCCCCCGCACTGGCGCAGGCAGATTTGGGAATCGCCATCGGAGCCGGCTCGGATGTCGCGGTCGAAACCGCCGACGTCATTCTGGTGAGAAGCAATCCAGCGGATGTGGTCGCCATCCTGAAACTGTCCCGCGCCACTTACCGCAAGATGATGCAAAACCTTTTTTGGGCGACGGGCTATAACGTCTTCGCGATCCCGCTGGCCGCTGGCGCGCTTTACGCGTGGGGCGTGTTGCTCACTCCGGCCTTGGGCGCGGTGTTGATGTCCGCCAGCACGATCATTGTGGCCATCAATGCGCGGCTGCTGAGTATCAAAGCCGGCCCGCAGAAAGAATCCGGGGAACAAGGCTCTCCGAGCGATAAGGACCAACCTTCCCAGAACAATCCAGTGCAAGGACAAAAACCAAGAAAGAACAAACCCAATGAATAAGACTACTGCCGAAACCAAAGACCCCATTTGCGGAATGACTGTGGACGAAGCCACCGCACTCCACGCCGAACGCGATGGAAAGACGTTCTACTTTTGCAGCGACCACTGCCGGCAAAAGTTTCTGTCCACGCCCGCCGGGGGGAAGCCCGAGGAAAAGTCAGGCGGATGTTGTGGATAACATCCGCGCGCACGAGCCCAGCAGCCGTAACGAGAAATGATTTTGCGAATGCATTGTTCGCTGAAGCAACAAAACCAAAGAAACACACAGTTATGAAAATGAATCCATACCCAAAATTTGCCGCGATGATCGCGACCTCCACGGTCGTGATGTTTGGCCTCATGTATCTCAATACCTACGCGCTCGACCACATCTTCTTCAGCGAGACCCGCGCTTACATGGCGCTGGTCATGGGCGCGACGATGGCCGTCGTCATGCTCGGCTTCATGCTGAAGATGTATGACAATCGGAAAGCGAACATTGGCATCTTCGTGGGCAGCGCAGTTGTTTTCGCCGCGTCGCTTTGGTTCGTGCGCAGTCAGGCAACGGTCGAGGACGTTTCCTGGATGAAGGCGATGATCCCGCACCATTCGATTGCGATTCTGACGAGCGAGCGCGCACACATTTCCGATCCGCGTGTTCGGAAGCTCGCGGGCGGCATTATCGAAACGCAGCGCAAAGAGATCGCCGAGATGAATGCGTTAATCGAAGACCTCGAGAAGAAACGATGAAGCCATCTCCGCAAATGCAACTTGGAATGATCGGTCTCGGAAGAATGGGAGGCAACATGGCGCGCCGTTTGATGGCCGCTGGATATACGGTCAGCGTCCATTCCGCCACGGCGAAAACGCGGGAAGCGTTTGCCAAAGAGACAGGGGCCTTTGCCGCGTCGTCGCTCGTCGAACTGGTGGCGAAACTGAAAGCGCCGCGGGTGCTATGGCTGATGGTCCCCGCGGCAGTGGTGGACAAGACCTTGAACGATCTCGCGGGCAAGCTCCAGAAGGGTGACATGGTCATTGACGGCGGCAATTCCTATTACATTGACGACATCCGGCGCGCAAAGGAACTCGCTCCCAAAGGCATTCAATACGTGGACTGCGGCACGAGCGGCGGAGTCTGGGGCTTGGAGCGTGGCTACTGCCTGATGATTGGCGGCGAACCGGAGACAGTGAAATACCTGGACCCGATCTTCTCGACGCTGGCGCCGGGTGTCGGAGAAATTCCGCGCACGTCGGGCCGCGAAAAGATCGAGGGCACCGCTGAGCAAGGCTACCTGCATTGCGGTCCCACTGGGGCCGGTCACTTCGTCAAGATGGTCCACAATGGAATCGAGTATGGGCTCATGGCAGCCTATGCCGAAGGGATGGGCATCCTGCGCGGGGCGAACATCGGCAAACAGGTTCACGCCAGTGATGCGGAGACCACGCCTTTGCGCGAACCGGAGCACTACCAATACGATTTCCATCTGCGCGACATCGCCGAACTCTGGCGGCGCGGCAGCGTAGTCGCCTCATGGCTCCTCGACCTGACAGCCAGCGCCCTGACTCGGGACCCGGCTCTCGCGCAGTTCGCAGGACGGGTCTCGGATTCCGGCGAGGGGCGATGGACGATCAAGGCGGCGATTGATGAAGCCGTGCCAGTGCCGGTTCTCAGCACGGCCCTCTACTCGCGCTTCAGTTCGCGCGGAGAGGCGGAGTATGCCGACAAGCTTCTATCCGCAATGCGCTTCCAATTCGGCGGGCACGACGAAAAGCCGGCCAGGTGGGGCAATGCCTCATGAGGTTTTTCGGACGCGAAGATCACAAAGGCAAATCAATCAAATGAAAATACTGGTCATCGACGTTGGGGGCTCGCACATAAAAGTCCGCGCCACGGGGCATAAGAAGCGAATGGAGATCCCGTCCGGCCCGAAGATGACGGCCGGGAAAATGGTCGCGGCGGTTCAGAAGCTCACCGCCGGCTGGCAATATGATGCCGTCACGATCGGTTACCTGGGCCTGGTGCTTCACGGACGCATCGTCAGCGAGCCGCACAATCTCGGACTTGGCTGGGTCGGCTTTGCTTTCCAAAAAGCGTTCGGCTTTGTGCGACAAGGCCATTACGCCACTGACGCAACAATGCTGGCAACCTATCCGGCAGCGGTCATCAGCGTCGAGAGCATTGGCGACTTGCTGCGATACGACTTGGTGCAATTGCTGAAGCCGGACGTTTTGAAATGACTAAGAGGCTCAACAAACGAGTCATCGACGAGACTGCCGCACCGGTCGTCGATGCCAGCCTGATAAGACACCCAGAAAAGCTCGTGCTCGTTCTCAATGCCGGTTCTTCGAGCCTGAAGTTCGCCCTCTTCGGCGGGGGCGCGCCACCGGTTCGGATTCTCTCCGGAAACATTGACCGCATTGGGTCGTCCGAGGCGACATTCACACTGAAAGGAAACGAAGGCCAGCCAACGGAACGGGCGGGAATCTCCGCGCCGAATCATGTCGGTGGCTTGGACTATCTGCTCAAGCATCTCGCAGGAACGACTGGCAAGGCTGCGTTCAGCGCGGTCGGCCATCGCATAGTCCACGGCGGGCCGCGCTATCGCGATCCGCAGATCGTTGACCGTGCGATGCTCACAGAGTTGAAGCGCATCCGTTCCTTCGACCCGGAACATCTCCCTTTCCAAATCGCGCTGATGGAAGTCTTCGCCGCGAAATTTCCCGATGTGCCGCAGGTCGCCTGCTTCGACACCGCGTTCCACAGCAACATGCCGCGCGTGGCCCGGTTGCTTCCGATTCCGCGCCGCTACGAGGCGCAGGGCGTTCAACGCTACGGCTTTCACGGTTTGTCCTACGGCTCTTTGATGCAGGAGCTCGAACGCGTCGCGGGCGCGAAAGCGGCGAACGGGCGCGTCATCCTCGCTCATCTGGGCAACGGCGCGAGCATGGCAGCCGTGCGTGACGGACATAGCGTGGACACGACGATGGCGTTCACACCCGCTGCGGGTCTGGTGATGAGCACCCGTTCCGGCGACCTCGATCCTGGACTCGTTGCATTTCTGGCGCGCAGCCAAAAGATGACCGCCTCGCAATTCGATAAAATGGTGAACCACGAGTCGGGGCTGCTAGGAGTATCGGAGACCAGCTCCGACATGCGGGACTTGCTCGCTCGTGAAACCAAAGATGTCCGGGCGGCTGAAGCAGTGTCGCTGTTTTGCTATCAGGCGAGGAAGTGGATCGGAGCTTATGCCGCTGTGCTTGGTGGACTCGACACGCTGGTCTTCGCCGGAGGCATCGGCGAAAACGCGCCGC
>JACCZO010000225.1 GCA_013695925.1 Chthoniobacterales bacterium | reverse complement strand
CTCGCTCTGTTGATGAACCGGGGCAGCCACGATTGCCCTGGGACTCGTTCGGGGGCCTTCCGCGCGAAGTCCGGCATCTGATCGGGCGCATGCGAAGCCCAGAGCCTGAGGAACGTCCGCACGATCCCGTGGCGCTCGCGGCGTTGTTGGAGGATTGCCTGGCGCGCGTAGAAGGGCGGCGACCAAGAACTTCCGCCGTCGCGCCGCAGGAGTCAGGGCGTAGAGTAAGGCGACGGGTGCGAGTCGGCGCCATCACAGCCGCCTTCCTCTTGCTCGCTCTGCTGGGAGCGGCGACGCTGTCGTCGAGCCGATTTGACGCTGGCAGGTCGGTCCGGAAAGAAGCGCATTCTGACACGTTTCCTTCGTCGGTCGTCCATGAGCATCAGTCTCACCGGGAAAAAGTCTCGGGATTCGTGAGAGCGACACCTGGACGGGCGCGGAAGAACGAATCTTCACCGGTCGCCCTTTCGCCGAGGCTGCAGGCACCGTTGCCCCCGGAAGAAGGTCCCCCAGCGGTGACCGCGACTAAGCCGAGCGAGCCAGCAGATGTGGAGAACGATGTCGAGATCGCAGCGACTCGTCTGTGAATATTGATGCCCCTGAAGTCACTCCGGCATCTTCTCCCAAGCCCAGCCATGCGACCGCGCGCAGAAAAATAAATGAATCCGACCCGCACTCCAGTCGGGCGTTAGTTCGGGGCTCAGCCCAATCAAAACAGCCGAAGTCTTCTCCAAAACGGTCGCGAACGATTGCGAAGCATCAGGTAAAGAGGGCGGACCCGATCCCGAAGATTCTGGTTGGTCCCACATCGGCAGAACTGGTTGGCACCACCCCGGAAGGGCAGTGGATCCTGTCCGTTGGAGAGAGCGGGCGCAAAATTATCGTATCCCCGCCGGCCGGGTTCGGGTATTAAAGATCGTGCGGATGTTAAAACCCGATAAAACCAGTTGGCCAACAATAGCAGGCCAACCCATGTGCCGAATCCGAAATCCTCGTGTGTTAAGATGCTAACAGGATCGATTTCTACATCTCGGCAGATGACCAGAAGATGCCGGTTCCGCTCTGTCTGGCACGCTACACGACCAGTCACGCAAAAGTTGCGAATGAGAGCGGGATGTGTCCTCCTTCTTGGCCTTTGCACTTATCCTTTATTTTGCGCCGCGCAGGCGCAGGACGCGGTCGATGCTGCGGCAGCCCCACTTGCCTCCGAAGCATCGCAATCAACGCCCAAATCACTTTTCCCATTCCTGATCTCGCTTGGCACGCACCTGGGCTACGATAGTAATTCCCAAACACAGGCGTCTGGCAGTGGCAGCTTCTTCGTTAGTCAGGGACTGACGCTCAATTACGATCGCACCCAGCAGGCGACCCAGCTCGCCCTTATCGCCGGTCTAAGCGTGGTGGACCGCTTCGATCGCGGCAAGGACGCGAACGCATTTCTGAGCCTTTCCGCAGGTTGGCGCCCGACTCGGCGGTTGAGCTTGTCTGCTACGCTCGACACTGCCTACCGAAACGAACCGGATTTCAGCAGCGACGTGGGGCCGAGTCAGCGCAAGGGAAACTATTTTCAGCTGACTAATGGCTTGGCTGCGACCTATCAGTGGGCGCATCGCTTCTCAACCACAAACAGCGTCTCTTTCCGCACCGTTCAATACGCCAATGAAGCGGTCTCAAGCTTTACCAATCGCGAAGAGTACACCCTTGGGCAGGGATTCCAGTTTGTTTTGAACCGGCAGACCGCCCTGCTCGCTAACTATCGGTTTCTGCTGGCTGATTACGACTCCGCACCATTGGATTCCACTACCCACTTTGTTCTCGTTGGTGCGGAGGAGGAGTTCTCAAGGCGCTTGAAGGGTCAGCTGCAGGCAGGTCTCAGTTTTCGATCATTCGATCAGGGCGGCGAACAGACTGATCCGACGGTGATAAGCTCACTCGAATATGCGGTAAACCGGGTGTCCAATTTGAAGTGGACCGCGCGTTACGGGGTCGAAGCTCCGGCGGTGAAGGATGCAATTTTGCGTAAAACTTTTCGTACTGGATCGGAGCTGACCTACGGTTTCACCCCTCGCATAACATCAGCGCTCGCGCTTTTTTATCACCATGACGAGAACGAGCGAGGGTTTGTATCCAATCCCCTCCAGGTACCGGCGGATCTGCGCTTCCGGCCCACGACAGATGCGTTGGATGTCTCAGTCAGTGGACGTTACCAAGTATCCGATCACATCGATGTCGATGTCAGCTTTGAACACTCAAACGTTTTTAATGGCAGCGCCGCCGCCGATTACTCTCGGAGTCGTTATGGAATGGGGCTGACGGTGACGTTCTGAGAATCCCTGGCGTTGCTTTGAAG
>JACCZO010000221.1 GCA_013695925.1 Chthoniobacterales bacterium | reverse complement strand
CGATGCGGAACCCGGCCCGGCTCGCGATGATGAGCATCTCGGTTTCGTAATCGAAGCGGCTGGTGCCATCGAGCAGGTGTGGCGCGAGCGTTCGCTGCACCATGCGATAACCGCACTGCGTGTCGGGCACTTCCTGCCCGCAGAGGCGGCTGATCCGGCGGCTCATGTAGCGATTGACCGTCCGCCTAACGAACGGCATTTTGCGGACGTCGTTCATCCGGGTGCCGACAAAGAGTCCAGCTTCGGTCGTATTAGCCGCGGCCAGGAAACGGCCGATCTCATCGGGCAGATGCTGGCCATCAGCATCGAGCACGAGGATGAATTCGATCGCCTCCCGCGCCAGCCAGTGGCGCAGGCCGGTTTTGATCGACTCGCCTTTTCCACGATTGACGGGATGAACAATGACTTCCGCCCCGCCCTCTCGCGCCCGGGCCGCGGTTGCGTCGGTCGAACCGTCGTCGATTACCAGAACGTGATCGAGCTGGGCGCAGGTTCGTTCCGTCACCCCGCGGACATGGACTTCTTCGTGGAAAGCCGGGATGACCGCGGCCACGTTGTGGCGATCGAGCGGCCGGCCTGGTAGCGGGGCCGCGCTCTCCATCACTTAGCGGACGACCGGGTGAAAATCGGCCGCGTGATAGGAGCTGCGGACAAGCGGACCCGAGGCGACGTGCGCAAAACCTTTCCGGCGCGCGATGTCGCCGTAGAGATCGAATTGCTCCGGAGTGACGTAACTCACCACCGGCAGATGCTTCGGCGTCGGGCGGAGATATTGGCCTAACGTCAGCACCTGGCAGCCAACTTCGCGCAGGTCATCCATGGTCTGGAAAAGTTCTGGCTCCGTCTCGCCGAGACCGAGCATGACGCCGCTTTTTGTGACGACGTTAGGCGAGAGTTCTTTCGCCCGCTGCAGGACCTGGAGTGAGGTCCGATACTTGGCGCGCGAACGGACGGAAGGGGTGAGCCGTTCGACCGTCTCCATGTTGTGATTGAAAATCTCCGGCGCAGCGTCGAGGACGAGCTGGATGCACCAATCCTGGGCGTGAAAATCCGGGACAAGCACTTCGATGATGATGGAGGGATCCATCTCGCGAATCGCGCGGATGGTGCGCGCGAAATGTTCGGCCCCGCCATCTTTCAAATCATCGCGGGCCACGGCGGTGATGACGACGTGCTTGAGCTTGAGTCGCCGGACGGCTTCGGCGACGCGCTGCGGCTCGTCTTCCTCGAGCGCGAACGGTTTCGCCGTACTCACGGCGCAAAAGCCGCAGGCCCGGGTGCAGCGTTCACCCGCGATCATCATGGTGGCCGTGCCCTGGCTCCAGCATTCCCAGCGATTCGGGCACTGCGCGCTCTCGCAAACGGTATGCAGGCGCAGATCCGAAATCAGCGCCTTGGTGGAAAAGAAGACGGGATTCGAGGGCAGCCGCACCTTGATCCAGGGCGGCTTCTGCGCCTGATGAAGAGCGGGATCGATTTTGGCGCAGGACATTTTTCGGAAGGGCGAGATTTAGTTTTAAATTTGGAAGGGAAGCTTGGCAACTCTCATCCGGTGTGGGGGCTGCCTTCCTTTTCTCCGGCGGCAGCGGAGCGCCCTGAAGACGCTGGCTCTTCGCAGCCGGTGTTACAGCTTCGTCCGGCCGGACAAGGCGCGGAAGAGCGTCAACTCATCGGCCGATTCCAAACCGCCGCCGGCGGGCAGCCCGTGGGCGATGCGGGTCAGATTGACGGGATATTTCTTCAGAAGATCGACCAAATAATTGGTCGTCGCTTCCCCTTCCACGTCAGCCGCGAGGGCAAATATAATCTCGTCAGGCGCTTCCTTTTCCACCCGCTCGAGCAGCGCCGCGATCCGGAGATCTTCCGGTGCGACCCGGTCGAGCGGCGAAATGCGTCCGCCTAACGAATGATAGCGGCCGCGATACGCACTCGTTTTTTCCAGGGGCAGAATATCGGTCGGTTGCTCGACAACGCAGAGCAGCTCGCGGGCACGCGATTCGTCGGCGCAGATCTCGCAAAGCTCGGCCGTCGCGAAAAAACCGCATTGCACGCAGGGATGAACCGCCGCCCGCGTCTCGCTGATGGCGCGCGCGATCCCTTCCGGCAGCTGCTCGCGCGCCTGCACCATCCAGAGCGCGATGCGCTCGGCCGAACGCGGACCGACCCCCGGCATCTGGCGCAATTGCGTGATCAGGTCGCGGAGGGCGACCGGGTACTCGGTCCGTTTCAAAGCGGGACAAGCGGTTCCGCAACCGGCGTGGGCTCGGTCGCCATTTGCAGGCAGAGGGGCTCGAGCCGGCGCAAATACCATTGCAGCGGACGGTCGGGCGCGGGACTCTCGGCCTGGGCGCGCTTGAATTCGGCCCAGGCTTCGTTCCAGCGCCGCT
>JACCZO010000218.1 GCA_013695925.1 Chthoniobacterales bacterium | reverse complement strand
CTCGCCGGCGACGGCTGCCTCCAGGAAGGCGTCTCCGCCGAGGCGAGCGCCTTCGCCGGGCATTTCGGGCTCGATAACTTGATCCTCATCTACGACTCCAACGCCGTCACCCTCGACGCCATGGCCAGGGAAACCCAAAGCGAAGACACCGCCATGCGCTACCGCGCCTACGGGTTCGACGTGCAGGAAATCGACGGCCAGGACATGCAGGCGTTCCTCGATGCGCTCGAGACGGCCAAGTCATCCGACAACGGCAAACCCAAGTTTATCATCGCGCATACCTTGATCGGCAAAGGCATCCCCGAGGTCGCCGGCACCGCCAAGGCGCATGGTGAAGGGGGAGCCAAGTTTGCCGATGAAGCGCGAAAAGGGCTCGGCCTGCCGGAGGAACATTATTTCGTCTCCGACGAAACGCGCAGCTATTTCGCCGAGCATAAGAAGCAGCTCCTGGCCGAGTACGATCGCTGGGAGAAGACTTACCAGACCTGGCAGAAGAAGAATGCTGAGAATGCCCAGGCGCTCGACGACGCGATCGACAAGAAAGTGCCGCCCGACCTTTTCGCGAAGATGCCGACTTTCCCTAACGACACTAAGATCGCCACCCGCAAGGCCGGGAGCGAAGTCCTCCAGCCGCTCGCCCAAGCCATGCCCTTCCTCATCAGCGGCAGCGCCGATCTGCACGGCTCCACCCTCAACTACATCAAGGAAGGCGGCGACTTCACTCGCTCAAACGCGCTCGGCCGCAACATCCATTTCGGCATCCGCGAACACGGCATGTGCGCGATCATGAACGGCGTTGCCTACCACGGTATTTTCCGCGCCTCGGGGGCGACATTCCTCGTCTTCGCTGATTACTGCCGCGCCGCCATCCGGCTCGCCGCCCTCTCCCGCTTGCCGAATATCTACATCTTCACTCACGACTCCATCGCCGTCGGCGAAGACGGCCCCACCCACGAACCGGTCGAGACTGTCGCCAGCCTGCGCGTCATGCCCCAGCTCGATGTCATCCGCCCGGCCGACCCGGAGGAAACCGCCGGTGCCTTCGTCGCCGCGGCCGAGCGCACCGAGGGCCCGACGCTGCTCGCCCTGACGAGGCAGGCCGTCCCGATCCTGAACGAAATCGACGTCAAACTCCGGCGCGAAGGCGTCCTGCGCGGCGGTTACATCGCGAAGAAAGAAAGCGGCAAGCTCCACCTCATCCTGCTCTCCTGCGGGCGCGAACTGCAGCACGCACTCGCCGCCGCGAAAGAGCTGGGCGAGGGGACTCGCGTCGTCTCCATGCCCTGCTTCGAGCGTTTCGAGCGCCAGCCGGAAAGCTATCGTGCGGAAATCCTGCCTAACGAGTGTCGGCGCCGAGTGGCGATCGAGGCAGGCGTGCCGGAGATCTGGTCGCAATATGTCGGGCTGGACGGCAAGATCGTCGGTCTGCATCGATTTGGCCTGAGTGCGCCGGGCAACGAGGCGATGAAAGAGCTCGGGATCGACGCGCAGCACGTGATCGACGCAGCGCGATCGCTCTAGATTTTTGGAGGGCAGGGAAGTTCAGCGCACGTGTGCTACGGGGAGCACGAGCAAGGCTGCCTCAGCCTACCCTTTGGGAACCAAGCCGTCGCTGCCAATCTTGGCCGCGTATCAACCTGGCCTCCTAAACGCGTCATGCACGGCGCAACTTTGATCTCCAGCGCAGGCGAGTTACGATCCTCAGCCGAATGCCCAAGAGCCTCTCCCGTGACGGAAGAGGCTCTTTTGCGGACCAGTCAATTCGCGCCGGCGCTTCTATCGACCACTTTTACAGAGGCGTGTCTACTGAAAGGCGTGTCGCATGCAGTGCGCCCGTTAGCTGATCGAGTTCATTTCCATTCACGTCATAGTTCTTTACAATCCATGTCCCGTCGTAGGTCTGGCCGTTGGTGCTTACCGTTATTTTTTGGTTTTCGTTGAAATAACCAATCAACGCCCCGTTTGCATCGAAATTCCAGCCTGTATGGAAGAGCTTCACGTTTCGACCGGTCTGTTTGAAGACGCCCTGGCAACTGAGGCCGAAGATGTTGGCCACTTCGATCTCTGTACCGTCACTGTGCCATTGATCGAAGGCCTCATACACCAAATCCCCGGAATAGAAGACTCTCCACATGCCCACGATCGAGCGGTCGTTGTTCGGTGTGTCCGCCAAAACTGCTGATGAAAGTGAAAAGCAGCCAAGAACCAATGCGAGCAGTAGCGTTGGAATTGCTTTTCTGTGATAAACGTTGCGATTTTTCATATTTAGTTTCCTTTCGTTGAGTTGAGGTTTTGTCCGTCATTAGTCTCTGACGAAAACCTCGAACGAAGTTCCGGAATTCGTCAACCGAGGGGCCGCGCGACTTCGATTGGCCAAGTCCAGGCCCATGGCGCGG
>JACCZO010000208.1 GCA_013695925.1 Chthoniobacterales bacterium | reverse complement strand
TGTTTGGGTACTCCTTGTCCACACAGGCAAGCGCGAGATCGGCGAAGCGCTTCGCGGCGGCCGCGTTAAACTTCGGAGCCTCTTGGGCACGCCCGAGGAGAAGGGGAAGCAGCAGGAGAGCAGAAACGAGACTTTTCACGTTTCGTTAGCGAGGAATGGAAATGGAACATCGAACATTGAACGACGACGCGGAATTGAGTTCATCGCTCTAAACTGCGCGGGGAGAAAAGATGGCTGGAGAGGGAATCGAACCCCCGACACGAGGATTTTCAGTCCTCTGCTCTACCAACTGAGCTATCCAGCCGTTTTCCTATGACAACTGCCGCTTAACCGCCAACTCTCGGCAAGCGTGTTGACGGCATGTTGACATTCTCGCGTGCTTCTGCGACGATTCACGACATGAAGCGACCATCACTCGCCGTCCGTCATTACCGCCACAGCAGCACGCACCCCTACTATCTCGACCTGCGTCCCTTCGGGCAAGGGCGGAAATTTTTCAAGACGAAAGCTGAGGCGGATGCTGAGCGACTGCGGCAACTCACGCTCCGCGAAAAGGGCGGACGCGATGCCGTCGGCTTGGCGCCCGCGGAGCTGGTAACGATCATCGAAGCTCGCACCGGTTTGGCAAAATACGGCAAGAGCATCAGGGAGGCGGCCGACTTCTACATCGACCATCTGGAGCGCATCCGGCGCTGCAACGTCACCGTCTCGCAGCTTGCGGCGGAAGTGCTCGCGGCAAAGCAACGCGACGGGTTCGGCGCGCTTTACCGTACCGACCTGCGCAAACGGCTGCACCGGTTTGCGACTGATTTTGGCTCGCGTCCAATCGCCTCGATCACTGTGGAAGAACTCGACGACTGGCTGCGGAACCTGGATTGCGCACCGAAAACACGCGCGAACTTCCGCGCGAACGTGGGCGTAATGTTCAGCTACGCGAAGCAGCGGCGGATGATCGATACGAACCCGGTGGAGCAGACCAGCGCACCGAAGCTGATCGACAAAGCGCCGGAGATTTTCACGATCGACGAACTGACGACGCTGCTCAACGCGGCAGTGACCGTTGAACCCGACGTAGTGCCGATGCTGGCGATTGGCGCTTTCGCCGGGCTGCGGGACGCGGAAATCAAGCGGCTCGAATGGAGCGAAATCAACTTGAGCCGCGGCTTTATTGAAGTGAAGGCGAGCAAGGCCAAGAGCGCGCGCCGTCGGCTGGTGCGGATTCAGCCGAATCTTGCCGCGTGGCTGTCACCGTATGCTGCGCTTTCGGGTACTGTGGTGCCTAACAACTCGCGAAAGAAGGTCGATTATGTCTGGCACACCGCGGCGCTCACGCGCTGGCCGCTGAACGGGCTGCGCCACTCGTTTGCGTCCTACCGACTGGCGGCGACCAACGATGCGGCCGCCGTTGCCTCAGAACTCGGCCATACATCCACGAAGATGCTTTACTCCAATTATCGCGAGTTGGTGTTTCCGGAAGAAGCGGAGCGCTATTGGTCAATCAAGCCTTCAACGCGAGCAGAGAACATCGTCAGCTTCCGCACGGACGATCAGTGAACTGGAAAGCATTCCACTTCTTCAACGAGGGCGGTCTCTCGAAGCAGGACACACTCGAAATGTGCGTGTGCTTGGATTACGAGCAGGCCTTGGAATCCAAGCGGATCGTTCAGCTCCTCCCCGAGATCAACCCATCGGAGAAAGCATGGATGGTAGGAGGCGCGCTAAAAGTGCGATCGCGATTCACACCAGTCAGGGCGACAACGTATGACCGCAAGATGGGCGATGAATGGGCATTTGCGCCTTTCACCGATTTTGATGAGGCGAGTTCATTTCCGCCTGTTCCCGCCGTGTGTGCCGCCGCCGATTGGTTTCCGAAGCACTGGCTTGAGGGAACTTTGACCGAGCGGAGCCGAGTGTTGGAGCAGGTCAAGAGTCTTTACCCGATTAGCCGCTTGCCCGTGTTTTCCTTTCCGATGGATCGGGACGAGATCGAATTGCTTGTAAAGAGCTTAGCGGAACGCGAAACCCTCCACGTTATCGCCATTGATCGGACGCTGCCGAAATCCGCGCTGGTGGAAAAGTTCAAGGCTTGGGTCAATCGACAAGGCGACATCGACGGGAGCAACTCGCGTAGGGGAAAAATCAACATCCCAGCAAGGTTAGACGATCTCGCATGTTACCGGCTTTGCCGGATCGACTATGCGGCACGGCTCTACACGATGGACACGGTGGGGTTTAGTCGCTCCGAGGCAAAGATGTCTTACGCGAAAGCCAGAGCAGGAAAGCGACTTCGTGAATTGGGATACATCTAAATTGCCGGAAAGAGTTTCTTTCTAGGCGGCAGATGGGCGCGACCAAATGCGCCCAAGATGGGACTTATGAAAACAAGTTCCCTTCTGCATAACGAGCGGTCGCCTGACGCGATCCTCACCAAGAAAGAATCGGCGGAGTACGTTCGTTCCACGCCTCGGTATTTGGAGCGCATGGTGCGAAGCGGTCGGCTGCGAGCACTGAAGCCCACAGGCAAACTCGTGAGGTTTAGAAGGTCCGACCTAGATGCCTTCTTAGAGTCGGGCGCGACAACCGGAGGTGCCGAATGATTGCGACGAAGGAGCTTCCGCAATTTGTGCGCGACTTGCTGTCCAGTCCACCGGCGCGCGGTGAAGGGTTAAACAACTGGTTCTACCGCGTCGCGCGGGTGTTGCACCCTTATCGTTCGGATGAGGAGATCAACTTGCTTCTACAAGCAGCGACCGCAGGCGAGCGAGTCAAGCCTGGCGAGATCGTGCGGGCCGTGGAACATTCGCGAGCGACGGCATGGCGGCCGGGTCAGGTCGCAGTCGAGACGGTGGCAAAATGGCCATCAGTGAACCAGGAGCAGCGCGCCGCGATTCTGCGGGATGGCGGAGGATTGGTTGACCTGTGGGAATGGTCGCCGGTTCGCTTGAACGATAACGAAGCGCACTCGGAGGAAATCATCGACCGACTCTTCCCCGGCAATCCCCTCTTGTGCGTCGGTAAGAGCAATTCGGAGTTCGCCACCAGAGCGCGAAAACAGTGGCGGGGCCGGCTGAATGGACTGCCATTGATCGTTCCTTCTCCGATGCTCGCACGCGCCGGAGCGACGCAAGAAGGCAAGCAATCGGAGCACGCCTTGCAGAACACGGGGCCACGAAAGTTCCTCGTGATCGAGTTCGATCACGGCACAGCAGATGAGCACGCGGCGGTCTTATTGCACCTGGCAGAACGAGGGCCGCTCGCACTCGCTCTCCATAGTGGCGGGAAGAGTCTGCATGGCTGGTTCCATTGCGCTGGTCAATCGGAGGAGAAGCTGCGGCGCTTCATGTGTTTCGCGGTCTCGTTAGGCGCGGACCGCGCGACCTGGACACGTTCGCAATTTGTGCGGATGCCGGATGGAACGCGAGCGAATGGCAACCGCCAGACAGTTTATTTCTTCAACCCGGAGGTTGTGCAATGAGGACGGCGCTCGCGAGGACATGGAACGATGAACCGCTGGCGTCAGTTCAGGAGCCGATTGTCGAAGGCACCGGATCGAGGCGACCGCCACTGACGATCCGCAGCATCGGCGAAATCCTCACGATGACTTTCGATGATTCAGAGCTGATTCTGGCGAACGGCTATCTCGCGCTTGGCGAACGCACTGCCATCTGCGGGATGGGCGGCATCGGCAAATCGCGTCTGACGATGCAGCTTGCGTTGTGCTGCCGGGCTGGACGTGACTTTCTCGGTTGGCCGACGAAGGGCAGAGAGCTGCGGTGGTTGTTTCTCCAAACGGAGAACTCATGCAGGCGATTAAAGTTCGACCTGGAGCGCATGTTGACAGCGTTCACGCCTGATGAAGTCGAAGCGATCAAAAGCGGCGTTCTCCTGCACACGCTCGAAGCCGATGACGATGGATTCCTGATGCTCGATGGCGAGAACATTGCGCGCATCGGCGAAGCGTTGGAACGATCGGCCGCCAACGTCTGCGTGTTCGATCCACTGCGTGATTTCGGCGCGGACGATCTGAACGCGGACAAACACATGACGGGAACGCTGCGCGAAATCTCGCGCATCACCCGGCGCGGAAATGCAAAACGCGTGCCGCTCGTGATTCACCATGCCGGCACTGGCAGGGCTGGGATCCAAAAGACAACCGGTTTTGATCGGTCAAGCTTTGGCCGAAATTCGAAGGTGTTGTTTTCGTGGGCGCGTGCGCAGATCAACGTCGCGCCTGCCACCGCCGACGATAACAACCTAATCGTTATCGCGAGTGCGAAGTGCAGCAACTTCGCTGAGTTCGACCCGTTCGCGGCTCGTCTGAATCCCGACACGATGCTGTACGAGCGCGAGGACGACTTCGATGTTGGCGAGTGGCGACAAAGCCTTGAATCCAAGAGGGAAAGCGAACCACTAACGGGCGACGTCATCCTCGAGTTGCTGCCGCCGTCTGGCAGTGTCCTTAAGGCGAGTGTCGTAAAGTCCCTGCAAAGCCGCGGCATCGGGGAGAAGCGCGTGCGCGCGTTCCTGAATGACGTTGGTACCTGTGGCCCAATCTATGAATGGCACAACAAGCGATCTGGCAAACGCGATGAAATTCACCTCAGCCGGGAACCGCAGTCGACAGAATAACGTTAGTGGCAACGTTATTGGCAGGCTGCCGCCAAC
>JACCZO010000195.1 GCA_013695925.1 Chthoniobacterales bacterium | reverse complement strand
AGCATGGGGCGCGTCGTGAACGCGTTCATGGGCGCCTACGAATATGTGAAGGATGGCGGGGGCGACTCGGCCAAGATCGTTTTCGACGGCGCCGGCACCCAGGCCGCGGCTGCTTTCGCGGCCAAGGATCACGAATACAACGAGCTCTTCGAAAAAGTGCGCGGCCTGGTGGAAGGCGCGTGCAGCTATTGCGCGGGCGCCTACAAAATGACGGAGAAGATCGAGGCGGCAAACATTCCGCTGATCGACGAGTTCAAGGGCCACCCGAGCTTCAAGAAGCTGATCGACGACGGCTATCAGGTCCTCGTTTTTTAACTGACCCGAGGGCGCAGCGGAAGCATCAGGCTTTGGGCCCGCCTTTGCCAAGCGCGCTGCCGATCGCCGCGATGCCAAAGCAAAGAGCGGCGAACACGAGGATCATCGGAACCACGATTCGTCCGCTGCGGTAGAAGAAGTAGGCGAGGACGAGGTCGCCGATCAAGGCCAGGGAATAGAGCAGCGTCTTGGACATGGTCCGAGCATTCCCCAAGCGGGCGCGGGAGGTCGATTCAAAATTGAGGTTTTTTTAATCCCCCGTGCCGCACCGCCCCGAGGAGGGAGTCGCGTTACTGATCGGCTTTGAATTCCGTCCGCAGGAATTGCCGCCAGCGGCCATCGGTTCGCTCGAGTTTTTCCTCATCGAGCGCTACCGCCTTTACGCGAGCGCGCAGGGCCGCCTGCGCCGTGGCGCGGTTGTCCATGAACCGTATCCGCTTTGCGAGGCCGAAGTGACGGCGTGGGATGAGCACCTCTTCGCCCTCGATGGTTTCACTGCCACCGGCCTCCCGCCCGATCACCTCGTCATGTCGCGCGGCGTCGACGTGACGATTTTTCCCTTGGAGCAGTTTTAATTTTAGAGGTCACTCGACTTCGCGCAGGGCCGTAGGTAAAAGCTTTGGCGGAGTGGCCAACAGTAATTCTTCGCCCGCCGCGCCGACCAAGTTTGGCACGTTTGGCGGCGTCTTCACCCCGAGCACCCTAACGATTCTCGGCGTCATCATGTTCCTCCGCTTCGGCCTCGTGGTCGGGGAGTCGGGCTTGATCCAGGCGATCATCATCGTGTGCTTGCGGCGAAGTTGATCACGACTCTGACCGCGCTCTCGGTTTCAGGCTTGGCGACGAACACGCGGGTGCAGGGCGGCGGCGCCTATTACCTGATCAGTCGCAGTCTCGGGGTGGAATTTGGCGGCGCCATCGGGGTCGTGTTTTTTCTCGCGCAGGCCATCTCGGTCGCGCTTTACGTGATCGGTTTCACGGAGGCGTTTCAGAATTTGTTCCCGCAGCTCGGGCTCTCCGCGCGCGCCATTGGGACGATCGTGAACGTCGTCATCTTCATCTGCGTTTACATCGGCGCGAGCTGGGCGATCAAGGTGCAGTTCGGCATTCTTGCGATTCTCGCACTCGCGCTCGGCTCCTTTTTTGCCGGTGCGATCCCGGCGGCTTCGGAGGCGACGCTGCGGGCGAATTTGCATTCCGCCTACCCGCCAGGGGAGAGCGTCTTTGTCATGTTCGCGCTCTTTTTCCCCGCCGTGACCGGGATCATGGCGGGGGTAAACATGTCGGGCGATCTGGAGAATCCCGCCAAGTCGATTCCGCGCGGGACGCTGGCTGCGCCGCCCCTCATTTAAGCTCAGCCATTGGTCGACCGCGCTCCTCGGCGCGATCGGATGCGCGGCGGCGATGCTGTTGCTCGACCCGCTCTGGGCCGCGGTCGGGATTGGATCGATGGCGCTCTTGAAATGGTGGATCTCGCGCAAGGAAATCCGTGCCGCCTGGGGCGATGTGCGCAGCGGCGCGGCCTTTTGAGCGCGCCCGCCGCGCTTTGCTGCAACTGGAGGAGACGCGTTACCATCCAAAGAACTGGCGGCCGATCATCCTCGCGCTCAGCGGCGGCGCGTGGCGATGGAATCATCTCGCGCAATATGGCTCCTGGCTGACCGCCGGCCGCGGCATCATGTTTCTCGCGCAGGTGATGGAAGAGACCGGCGAGAAGCTGAACGAGCGCCGCTGCCAAGAGGAAGACAAGCTGCGGAAATTTATCGCCGGGGAAGACCTGCAGGCGTTCCCCGCGGTCGTGATCGAGCCCGATCTGGTGAAGGGGGTGGAGTCGCTGGTGGAATGTTGCGGGATCGGCGGCATCCGGCCCAACACCATCCTGATGGGCTGGGCCGATAACCCAAAACGGCTGGAACGTTTTTGCCAGGTCCTGCGGCGGATCGCCGAGCTCGAGCGCAGCGCGCTCATCGTCTATTGCCCGGACGAAGAGAAGCGCCTCGCGGCCGCGCCGCGCGGCACGATCGACGTCTGGTGGCAGGGCGGCAAAAACGGCGCGCTCATGCTCCTCCTCGCCCACATGCTGGCGCAAAACCCGGAATGGCGGAACCACAGCATCCGGCTCGTCTTTGCCGTGGCCGAGCCGGAACAGGAAACGAAGGCGCGGGAGAAATTGAGCAAGCTGATGGAAGCGGCGCGGGTGCCGGCCGCGCTCACGATCGTAGTGGGCGAAGACGCGATCGCAGGACGCCGCGCTGGTCCTGAAAGGATTCACCCCGCCAGTGGAGACTGAAGATATCGCAACGCTGGAACAGATGCGGGCGGAGATCGGAGATCTCCGGCATGTCATCATGGTCTACAGCGCCGGCGGTCACTCGCTTGGCGCCTGATCTTTCGCCTAACGAGGCGGCCTGGTGCCGTGAGTCGTTGAAAAGTGAACACCGCGGCGGCAGCACGCTTCCGCGGAGGGCGGCTTTGGAAGCCGTCCCGCCGGGTTGCAAACCCGGCCTCCTTTTACGTCGCCGGTTCCTCGGTGACTCAGAACCAACTGACTCACTGCACTAGTTCGCGGCCGCGGCCTTGGCCTGGGCGCGCTCGTTCCAATCGGCCCGAAGGGTCTTCATTTCCGCCCGCAGCGCCATCATGCGCGCCGGCACGCCTTTGTATTTTTTCACCGTGCCGTTGACCTTGCGGTCGACCGCGCCCTGGCTGACGAGCCCCTGGAGTTTCTCGTAGGAACGGAGGCGGAGCATTTCCTCGCCGCCGCTGGCTGCGTTCCGCTCGCGCAGATTGGCGAGGAGAATGTCGAAAAGCGGCTTGAATTCAAAGGCGGTCTTGGAAGACAAGACCGCGACCAGCTCTTCAGTGATGATATCGGGGGCGCGACGAGAAAAGAACGTACCGGATGGTTTAGCCATCGCGGACTATAGCGCAAATTTCAAGGATAACGACCCCCGAAATTGCCTAACCGAAAGAAAAATGTCCGAAATGAAGGAAGGGGCAGGGTCAAAGGGGCGCCCAGACTCTGGGGAGCGCACGCGCCCCGCGTGCTGGTTGCGCTGCCTCGGCGCAACAGGCTTTTCCTTGGGCGACCGGGATCGGAATGAACATCCCGCCGTGGAGATGCAGGATGGTGCCGTCGCCGCCGACCCAGCCCTGGTGCCATTGGCGATCCGCGGGGGGTCGTAGTAGTTGATGCTCAGCCCGCCTTTGCCCGAAGCCGCGGTCCATTGCTCGCGGATGGCGCAGCCTTCGGCCGGGCGGGTGATTTCGCTCCTCCCGGCCGTCTCGTCATTGGGTTCGTCGAGACCTCCGGTTGCGTCAGCCCGAGCGCGAGGGCGAGCTGCGCCAGAGTCACGCGAATACCGAGCGCAAGGCACCTGAGAGCTGAATGGCGAAACATGGCGAAGCGGATTAAGGCGATACTCTTTCGTCAATTTTGCAAGTGCGCGGACCTCGGTCCGGCGCAGGACTATCGCATCTAGGAGGTTGTTTGGTTTGGCGCTGGTTTCCGGCCGTGCCCGGGAAAAGCAGAACGTCGGCTTGGGCAGATGAGCCAGCGGGGAAGCGCTCGGAACGGGGGTATCCCCCGGGGAATAAAAAGGAAGCGCAAAAAGCGTAGTTAGTGCTTGCCACGCCTGGACGAATCTGTGAACCTCCGTGCGCTCGCTCCTCCAACCTCGCAAAATGCTATGAAAATGTTCCTTATCCTCGCAGTTCTGTTCGTTAGTCTCGGCGCCCAGGTGCATGCGGCCGACGAGATAAATACCGGCAAACAACCTGAAGCCGGCCTCGTTCAAGGCGACGACATCGAAGCAGACGACGATATTCCGGCAAAGCGGGCTTTCTACGGAACGACCTCGGGTGGCGGTTCAACAGGGAACGGAACGATTTTTCAGGTAACGGACTCCGGAGAAGTCACCACGCTCGTGAACTTCGCAGGCCTAAGCGAGCCGAAGGGATCCTCCCCGGTCGCCATCCTGATTCGCGGGAGCGATGGAGATTTTTATGGAACGACCTATAGCGGCGGAGCGAGTAATCTAGGGACTGTCTTCAAGGTGACTGATGCAGGCGCCTTGACTACTCTCGCGGAGTTTACGGGTGGAATTTCGGGTATCGCCCGCGGTGCCAATCCAACGACGGCGCTTTTAGAAGATCCGGCTTTTTCAGGGACCTTTTACGGCACAACAACTCACGGCGGTGTCAA
>JACCZO010000188.1 GCA_013695925.1 Chthoniobacterales bacterium | reverse complement strand
TGTGCAAATCTTGACAGAACGCTGAGCGGCGAACTCGAAGCGGCGAGAGTTCGCGAATCGAGCAAATGCGTTATGCCGCTTGCGGCATCTCAGCGTAGGTCCCGCCGCCGAGCGATCGACCAGTCGTCTGTTTGCGAACGCCACTCGATTGCGCGGAAGAGACGCCGGCGGCGCTCCTTTGGGGAAAACTTGCAAATATTGACAGGCCGATCGCGGCCGTCGTCCCGCTGAGGCAGCGTTGGGCGGTCTAGAACAATGACAGTCGCGACATGGGGAGCCGATCACAAGAGTTGATGGGCTTCGTCCCTGAGCGGATGCCCAAAGGCGGTGGCGTAGACGTCGAGAGTGGAGGCTTTAGTGCGGAGTTGTTTGCCGGTATTGCGCCAGCCGGAGGCGGCGTTGAAGACTTCGCGGAGAATGACTTTGGCCTCGGCCGCTTTCAGGCCGAAGCGGGGCGCGGAGTCGACTGCGGCGGCGATGGTATGCTCTTCCTGATACTCGGTGATGGCGGTCTTCGGCGTATGCCGGCGGTCGATGTCTGGCACGGGATTCAGGTCATAAGCGGGCGAGAGCGCCCAGCGCCCAGGCGATCGTTGCCCAGCCCGAAAGAATTCATCGCGCTGGATCACTCGACCGCATAAAGCGGTCAACCGTAACTCACGGCGGCGAACTCCCCCACCCTCGACCACGACTTGGTTTCAACGCCGTTCCACTCGTCGTTGACCTCTTGCTCGAGGCTGGGGTTTTGCGTGCGAGGCTGCGCGGAAAATGGAAAATGCGAAATGGAAAATGCGGGTCAGTGTGCAAATCTTGACAGAACGCTGAGCGGTGAACTCGAAGCGGCGAGAGTTCGCGAATCGAGCAACTGCGTTATGCCGCTTGCGGCATCTCATCGTAGGTCCCGCCGCCGGGCGATCGACCAGTCGTGTGTTTGCGAACGCCACTCGATTGCGCGGAAGAGACGCCGGCGGCGCTCCTTTTGGGAAAACTTGCAAATATTGACCGGCCGATCGCGGCCGTCGTCCCGCTGATGCATCGTTGGGCGGTCTGGAACAATGACAGTCGCGACATGGGGAGCCGATCACAAGAGTTGATGGGCTTCGTCCCTGAGCGGATGCTCAAAGGCTGTGGCGTAGACGTCGATGGTGGAGGCTTTGATGCGGAGTTGTTTGCCGGTATTGCGCCAGCCGGAGACGGCGTCGAAGACTTCGCGGAGAATGACTTTGGCCTCGGCCGCTTTCAGGCCGAAGCGGGGCGCGGCGTGGACTGCGGCGGCGATGGTAGGCTCTTCCTGATACTCGGTGATGGCGGTCTTCGGCGTCTGCCGGCGGTCGATTTCTGGCACGGGATTCAGGTCGTAAGTGGGCGAGAGCGCCCAGCGCCCAGCGCCCAGCGCCCAGCGCCCAGCGCCCAGCGCCCAGCGCCCAGCGCCCAGCGCCCAGGCGATCGTTGCCCAGCCCGAAAGAATTCATCGCGCTGGATCACTCGACCGCATAAAGCGGTCAACCGTAACTCACTGCGGCGAACTTCCCCACCCTCGACCACGACTTGGTTTCAACGCCGTTCCGCTCGTCGTTGACCTCTTGCTCGAGGCTGGGGTTCTGCGTGCGAAGCTGCGCGGACGACAAGCTTTCGCAGCGTTGCATAGAGAGGGTGCTTCGAGTCGGCTCGGTAAAAACGATGGTAACCGTTGCTCCGACTGGCAATGAGATGAGCCGCTTCCAGTTTGGCCAGCTCATCCTGCACGGTCTGAAGTGAGAGATCGCTCAAGCGAGCGAGTTGACGCACATACAGCTCGGTCCGCGCATTCGTGAAGAGAAGCCGAAGGATTTCCGCGCGCACCAGAGGAAACAACCCATGCAAGAGCGTTTTCTTCATCGTCCCATCACCCTGTATCGACCGCTTTAAGCGGTCAACATAAAGTGAGTCTTACCTGATCGTGAACTCGAAGTGGCGAAAGTTCGCGAATCGAGCAAATGCGTTATGCCGCCTGCGGCATCTCATCGTAGGTCCCGCCGCCGAGCGATCGGCCAATCGTGAGGTCCGTCACCGCGCTTCGTCGGTTCAAGACGGCAAAATGTCTGCGCCCGCGATGACCCAAATCGTGACGCTCGTTAGGCCGACTTGTGCACCGCGTCCTGCTTGCGCGGGTCAGTCAACTCGATGATGACGCTGACTGATTTTTGGTTGAAGCCTTTGAAGCCGCCTTTGCCGGGTTCATTCCAAGGTCGGCCAGTATGGCGCCGATCGCGCCGTCGGCATTGATCGGCAGCGCCTTCTTCGCGTCCGCAAAAGATTTCTCCACCGCCCGCGCAGTTTATCGAATGTCCAGCCTTTGCCGCACAACCGGTAGTGATGACCTCATTTCCAGACTGTCGCGACCTTTCGCGCAGCGATTCTTCGTTGATCTGCATCAGGCTGGGAAAGAGCTCTGCGATTTTTTTCACGCCGTACTGTTTTGCTTGAGTAGTTGTCATGTTCGTTATGCTTTTCTAAGTCGGTAAACGGGCGGCTTGGAGGCGGTGCGCTCGATGATTTTGCGCGCGTCCAGGTCGAGCTTCACGGTTTCGCCGTACCAATTGATGTTGCCGGTGAACTTGTTCGTCAGGCTCTTGTTCACCTGTTCGAATAATTCGGTATGGGTCAGCTCCTTCTTTCGGAGTGCGGCCAGGATCGCCTTCGCCATCAGGTCGTATTTCTCCCGGCTGATGCTCACCCCTTTCTTGCCTAACGGATGGCGGGTGAGAATCTTTTTTTCCGCTGTTGGCTTTTTCATTTCCTTGAGCTCTTGGCCGCCGGTCCGTCATAGCCGTGCTTGACTGGATCAATCCGTCGCATCGGTTTCTCGCGCGTTTGTTCCTCGGTTACATGCGCGACCAGGCCGGGCGTGCGCGCGATCATGAAAATGCCGTTGAAGACCGCCGGGTTCATTCCGAGGTCGGCCAAGATGGCGCCGATCGCGCCGTCGACATTGATCGGCAGCGCCTTTTTCGCCTCCGCGAAAGAAGCGCGCGTCGTTCGCTTTCGCGGCCGCCGCGATCTCCATCGCGTCCCAGACCGGCACGCGGTCGGGCACGAGAACGGTGAGTTTGATCCCCGCTTCGATCGCGGAGATGGCCGCGTCTTTCACGTCCGCCGCGGGCACGAAGAGGACTGAAATATCGATCTCGCCTAACGACTTCACCGCTTCCTGCGCTGTATCGAAAACCGGCCCGCCGAGCACGCTCTGTCCGCCTTTGCCCCGCGTCACCCCGGCGACCACTTGGGTTCCGTATTCGCGCATCAGGCGGGTCCGGGCCTGACCTTCCCGGCCGGTGATGCCTTGCACCAGCACGCGCTTGGTCTCGTCAATTAAAATTGCCATTGGATGTCATATTCTACTTGGCCGACTCCGATTCCACATCGATTAGCCCGGGAAAATGCGCAATCCCAAAAGCACGGCCGCAGCCCGCATGCGCAAATCCGTGCTAACCAACTCAGATATGCGGGCTATTAACGCAGAGGCGAGGAGCAGACCATCGAGCGCCCGGATGGGCACGACGGGAGACGCGCGGTAACAAATCCGCACGACCCGATCGAACTCCAACGCAACCTCTGGTCCATATGGAATTATCTTCAGCACCGCATCCTCAACATGAGCGTAGAACTTGCGATAAGCGAGTTCGGCCGCGTCGGCCGGAATCGCACGCGCGAATTCCTTGCGATGCAAGAGACAGCGCATCTCGTGGATCGAGAACTGAGAAATGGTTGCGCGCGTTTCCGATTTCCTCGCCAGCTCCACGAAGCGGTCCGAGTCCCGTTCGCGCGCGTAAAGCTTTACCAGCGCTGAAGTATCCCAAAACGACATCGCCTAACACCGATCGGCGCGATCCTCGTCCTGGATTTCCTGCGCGGTTATTCCATAGCGACCGGTCCACGTTTTCCGGCGCAGTTCCGCCAATTCCGCCAACCACTTTTTTTTATCCAGCTTCTTCGCTCGCTTGGGAAGGCCCACCAGCCTGGCCATTTCTTTGCCGTGTACGGTGATCACGATTTCCTCCCCCTGACTGGCCCGTTTCACCATCTCCGACAGCTTCGCCTTCGTTTCTCGCAGAGTCGCAGTCATGTGGTCACGGTAGTCACACTTCGGAAAGGCTGTCAATTCTCGCTTCGGCCGGCTCGAGAAACTGGACGCGCGGAAGCATGTTCAGGTCGACTCGTTAGGCGGTCGCGCTGCCTTCTTCCGGCCCGCCGAACCGGATCCCCTGGGCGAGCGGCA
>JACCZO010000162.1 GCA_013695925.1 Chthoniobacterales bacterium | reverse complement strand
ATGTCGAGCCCGCCGAACTTTTCCGCGATCGTCTGCATCATCGCCTCGACCTGAGCGGGGTCAGTGACGTCACAATCGACCACCAGCCGCTCGTTCAGGTCGGCCGCCACTTGGTCGGCATCGGCTTTGTTTTTGCCCTCGGGATCGCTGATGAAATTCACCACGCATTTCGCGCCACGCGTCCCGAATGCTTTGATCATGGCCGCGCCCAAGCCGCGCGAGCTGCCGGTGACGAGAACGGTTTTGCCCCTGTAATCGAGAGGATCGGTCATGGCAGAAGGTGACGCGCCCAGCCCAACCTGCAACCGCGACAGCGGACGCCTGGGTAGCGCACTCGTCTCGAGTGCTGGTCGCGGTGTCTCACCGCGACGAACTTCTCTCGGGAGCCCGGACTGAATCTGACATTTTCGGGCCAGGCAAAGTTCGCGACGGTGGAACACCGTCGCCAGCACACGAGACGTGTGCGCTACCCGGACTGGTCTCGTCTCGCGGCTAATCTCCCCGGAGTTTGCCCGCGCCATGTTTAACGTTAGGTTTGCCGCTCGCATGGCTTCACCGGTCCGCATTCTCACCGCTGTTCCGATTTGTGATGGCCATGACAGCGCCATCAACACGATTAATCTCGAGTTCATCCGACACGGGATCGAGGTTGTTTACCTCGGATTTCATCGTTATGCGGGCGACATCGTCCGCGCCGCCATCCAGGAGGACGTGGGCGCGATCGGGATTTCGAGTTACAACGGCGGTCACATCGATTTCTTTGCCGAGGTTGTCAGACAACTGCGCCGCCAGGGCGCCGGCGACATCGCTGTCTTCGGCGGAGGCGGCGGAACGATCACGCCGGACGACGCGAAGATCATGCAACGCCAGGGTGTCGATCAGATTTTCTTTGCCGGCACTTCGCTCGCCGCAATGGCGGATTACGTGCGCAAACATTACGGCAAGCCGCGCAAGAAACGCCCCGCCAAAAGCCGCTCCGACCTTGTGCTCGCCCGCGAACTCACTGCGATCGAGGATGCGTACGCTGGCCAGGGCCGGCTGAAACAGCCCAAATCGCAGAAAGCCTCCGCTCGAAACTCCAAGGTCATCGGCTTCACCGGCCCGGGCGGAGCCGGTAAGACGACCCTGATCGACGAACTCGTCCTGCGCTTTCTGCAAAACGAGCCGCAAGCCCGGATCGCGATCTTGTCGCACGACCCGAGCGTGATCGGGGAGGGGGCATTGTTAGGCGATCGCGCCACCATGATCAACTCACAGCACGATCGCGTCTTCATGCGCAGCATGGCGACCCGCGGCCAGGCGGGAGGATTGTCCCCCGCGACCGAGAGTTGCCTGACGCGCCTAACGAAAGCTGATTTCGATTATGTTATCATCGAAACGGTCGGGACCGGGCAGGAAGCGCTGCCCTTCCGGAGCAAGCTGATTGATCAGACCGTGCTGGTGATGAATCCTGATTACGGTGCGCGTTTGCAGTTGCAGAAAATTGTGATGCTCGATGTGGCCGATATCGTGGTCGTGAACAAGACTGATCTCGACCGCGCGAAGGCCGCGCTTTCCGAAATCGAGCACCGCCTGACGCAAAATAAACGCAAGCAGGAGCTCGTCGCGACGGTCGCGAAACGCCATCGCGACCCGGGCGTGGACGAGTTGTATGAGATGATCACCGCGAGTTCGAAAGGGGACAAGAAATGAGCAAACTGGGAGCAGTCGTTGAGTCGGTGGAGAAGCACGAGAAGTTCGTGCTCGAACAGGTAAAGCGCGCGCGGTCGGACACCAAGTTCGGTCGCGAAATGACGGAGCGCTGGAACAAGATCAAGGGCGGGATTCCAATTGGACGGGCTCCCACTGGTTTGCCGTTGCCGCGTCTCGCCTTGCCGGAAATCGACGAGCCGGGGGAGATTGCGCGTTATCTTTTTGGCGACGGCTTACCCGGGGAATTTCCGTATTTGAACGGGGCCTATCGAGAGATGTATCTCGAACCGTTGGAAGAGATTGAGATCGGCAGCTATCGCAAATCGCCTAACGGCAAGAATGGTCCCAGCGCGAAGTCGAATGGGGCCAAGCCGAAGGTCATTCCTCAGGAAGAGCCAACTCGTCTTTTCTCCGGCCTCATGCTCGCCGAGGACACGAACAAGCGCTTCCATTTTCTGAGCGCTCATCAGCGCTCCAAGCGGCTCAGCACCGCCTTTGACGGACCAACGCTCTACGGCATCGATTCTGACGCCGAGGGGGTAATGGGCAAAGTGGGCGAGGGCGGGGTCGCGGTCGACACGGTCGAGGACATGGTCCGGCTTTACGACGGCTTCGAAGTTGGGGCGCCGAATTTTTCCGCCTCGATGACGATCAGCGGGCCGGCCCCGATCATCATGGCGATGTACATCGCGGCCGCGAAACGCCGCTTCGGCCCGAAAGTGGTGCCGAACCTGCGCGGCACGATCCAGGCCGATATTTTCAAGGAAGTCCAGGCGCAAAACGAAACTATTTTCCCGACGGAAGCGTCGCTTCGTTTCCTCTGCGACATGATCGAGTGGACGACCGAGCAGATGCCGCGCTGGTATCCAGTTTCGATCAGCGGTTATCACATCGGTGAAGCCGGCTCGACCCCGGTGCAGCAGGCCGCCTACACGCTTTCGAACGGTTTCGCCTACGCGGAAATGCTCGCCGCGCGCGGGGTGCCGGTCGATCAGTTCGCGCCGCGGCTTTCCTTCTTTCTCGATTGCGGACTCGACGTGGAATACATCGCGCTCTCGCGCGTCTCGCGAAAAATCTGGGCGATCGGGATGCGGGACGTTTTCGGGGCCAGCCCGCGCGGGCAGATGTTCAAGCTCCACACCCAGACGAGCGGTCGCTCGCTCATCGCGGCCGAATTTAAGAACAACCTAACGAGAACCGCTGCCGAGCTAATGCTCGCCTACATGAACGGCACCAATTCCTGCCACTCGAACAGCGCCGACGAGCCGTTCACCACCCCGAGCGAAGAATGGATTCGGCTCGCCGCCCACGGGCAGGCCATTCTGCTCGAGGAATCAGGCATCTTTAAACACACCATGAACATGCTGAGCGGCTCGCCCGGGATGAAGGCGGTCGAGCGCGCGGTCGAGAAGGCGATCCTGGAGGAATTCCGCGAAATCGAGTCGTTAGGCGGAGTGATGGGCGCGGTCGAGAATCGTTACCAACGCAGCCAGATCCAGAACGCGGCTCATCGCTATGAGCAGCAGATCTACGACGGGACCCGTCCAGTCGTGGGCCTGACCCGCTATCGCGATCCAAACGAAGAGCCGCCCGAAATCGAGTTGGCCCGCACTCCGCGCAAGAGACAGCAACTGCAGGTCAACCGCTTGAAGAGGTTCAAGAAGACGAACGCTGGCAAAGCCGACAAGGCGCTCAGGAAACTGGCCGCAGTGGTGGAAAGCGGCGAGAACACTTTTCCGGCCCTGCTGGAGGCGGCAGAGGTCTGTTCGTTAGGCCAAATCACCGGCTGCCTGCAGGAGCTAGTAGGACATTTTCGCCCCATGGTGTAGGCAATGTGGGAGGGGCCTTTGTGCCCGATTGGTGGTAGCATGTCAGACCCCCATTCCCAAAACCTGCGTCTTCACCGGTTGCAGGATGTTTCTTCGACGTTCTTCGTCACGAAATCACTGCGCCCAAAGAAGCCCGTGCTGCATGCGGAGCTACGCCAGGTCATTGTCGATGCCTTTGCTTTCGCTGTTCGCCACGAGCGCGTTTATCTCCGCGCATTCATTATCATGCCGGATCACTGGCACGCGCTTATCGGCCTTCGCGAACAATGGACGCTGCCGAGATTCATGCATTCCTTTATGAGCCACATCGGGGCAAAAAGCAGCGCGCACCTGACGAAACACACGACTGCGTGGCAGGATGGCTACTATGAAACGTTGATCAAAACCGCGCGCCAATTCACTTACGTCGCGATTTATATTGAGCAGAATCCGGTGAAGAAAGGGCTCGTGCTCACTTCGGAGTGGGTGGAATTGGGGTCAGAAATTGGGGAATTGGGGGAATTGGGGAATTGGGGGGTATGAACCGGGGACATCGGTAACAGATTGACCGGGGACATGGGTGACAGTTTTAGGGTGAGGGATGCCTTGGAAAAACGAGTCACCGATGGAACAGAAGCAGAGATTTGTGAGTTTAGTGGGGACCGACCGGTTCACGATGGCGGAGCTGTGCGAAAGCTTCGGCATCTCGCGCAAGACGGGACACAAATGGAAGGGGCGCTACGAGGCGCAGGGGATGGCGGGGCTGGAGGAGCGGAGCCGGGCGCCCAAGACGGTGAGGGGGAGAACGGAGGCCGGGGTGGAACGACTGATCGTGGGGGAGAAGCGGCTGCATCCGACGTGGGGACCGAAGAAGATCCAGCGGGTGCTGGAGGTGAAGCACGCCTTGGAACGAGCGCCGGCGGTGAGCACGGTGGGCGAGGTGCTCAAGCGGCACGGGCTGGTGCAGGCGCGCAAGAAGCGCGGAGGACTCTTCACGGTCGAACGGGGAACCCTGACCAAGGCCGAGCGCTGCAACCACGTGCTGGGAGTGGACTTCAAGGGCTGGTTCACGCTGGGGGACGGGGCGCGGTGCGATCCGCTGACGGTGAGCGATCTTTTCAGTCGCTATCTGCTGAAGGCCGAGGCCATGCCGGACATGACCGTGCGCTGGACGCAGCGGGAGTTCCGCAGTGTTTTTAGGCGCTACGGGCTGCCGGAGATCATCCGGGTGGACAATGGTGCGCCCTTCGCCTCCATGGGGCCGGCGGGCTTGAGCCGGCTGAGTGTGTGGTGGATCGGGCTTGGGATTGAGGTGCAGTTCAGCCGGCCTGGCTGTCCCCAGGACAACGGCTGCCACGAGCGGATGCACCGGACGATGAAGACGGAATGCTGTCGGCCCGGGAGCGCCAATCGCGGGGCGCAGCAGCAGCGCTTCGAGCGCTGGCGCCGGGTGTTCAACCAGGAGCGACCGCATGAAGGCATTGGGATGAGGACCCCGGGGGAAGTCTATCAACCCTCGGCGCGGCGGCTGGACGAGCGCATCAAACCCGATCTCTACGACGCGGGCGTGGAGACCAGGCGCGTGAACCAGGCCGGCTTCATTTCCTGGCAGGGAAACAACTGCTACGTCGGGGAGTCCTTAATCGGAGCGGAGGTAGCCGTCGAGCAATCGCCAGAGTCGGGCTTGCTCGCCGTGCGCTACGCCAATGTGAAGCTGGGGTGGCTGGAGTCGACTCCCAACGCACGGCTCCGGCCTCCGGCCTACGCCGCGCGTTGGGAGTCGAAAGCTTGCACTGCACCACAGGATCAATTAACCAATGAAAGTGTTACCCATGTGGTCGGTTAGTTTGTAACCCATGTTCCCGTTCATACCGGGCACGGGTCACACGGGTCACACGGGGTCAGTCCTCACTATTGACACAAAAATAGCCGACGGTCGCGCCGATCGATGCAGACACTCCCCGCGGGGCGCGTCTGAGCCTGGCAACGCGTCCATAAATGACGGGCGGCGCGAGTGCTCTCCAGCCTGAGGCGCTCCAAGCGATCTCTGCTCTGAGAGACCGCAATGAGAAGAGCTAGTGCAGTGAGTCGTTGAAAAGTGAACACCGCGGCGGCAGCACGCTTCCGCGGAGGGCGGCTTTGGAAGCCGCTCCGCCGGGTTGCAAACCCGGCCTCCTTTTACGTCGCCGGTTCCTCGGTGGCTCGGAACCAACTGACTCACTGCACTAAAAACCCAGCTCCGCTTTTCTCGCTGCGGCGGTGGGCAGCGGATCTTTTTTCGTCTCGATCGGGCCCTGGCCGGATTCCTGGACGCGGTGCGCTTCGACGGCGTTGAGCTCGACGTCCGCTTGAAATTCCGCCGGGAGGTCGCCGTCGGCGTAGATGGCATGGACCGGGCATTCATCGACGCAGGCCATGCAATCGATGCATTCCTCGGGATGAATCACGAGCTGCGAATCAATTTCGTAAAAGCATGCCACCGGACAGACGACGACGCAGTCGGTGAACTTGCACT
>JACCZO010000095.1 GCA_013695925.1 Chthoniobacterales bacterium | reverse complement strand
GCAATCGTCGAGCGGGTGAATAGCCTGACCGAGCCTTTCGTTCTCCACTGGCGCCGGGAAAGCTGGCGGCCGTGGGATTGGAAGCTCGTCCGGGTGAGCAATCCCGCGCTCGAGATTTCCGGTTCCGGGTTCTAGCTGCGCCTGCCTTGCTCGTTAGGCAAAGCTATTTCCCGAGCGCCTGCCGCAATTCCGTTTTGGCGGCTTGGACGCCATTGGGGCTGTGCCGACAAAGCACGATGCCGCGCAGTTTTTCGCCCTGGAAATAGCGCAGCGCAAAGCGGCCCTTGGCATACGAACCCGAAAGGCCGACCCGCGTCGGCGGGAGGTTGAAATCGCCCACGAAATCGAACTTTAAATCGAACATCTCGGTCCAGAAATAAGGAATCTGCTCGTACCGCTGACGCTTTTTCCCTGTGATATTGGCGCCCACGACCGCCCCCTGTTCGCACGCGTTTTCCCAATGGGTCTGGCGGCGCATCCCGCCCATCAGTCGGTCAGGATAAAAAGCGAGGTCGCCCACCGCGTAGATCCCCTTTTCTTCCGTCTCGAGATAATCGGTCACAGGCGAACCGTGCGGGCCTGAGAGCGGCGTGTTGCGCACGATCTCGAGGTTCGGTTCCGACCCGCAGCAGACGACCGCCACCCCCGCCGCGACGCGTTCGCCGCTTTTCGTTTGGATGTTGCGCAGCACGGTCTTCCCCTCAAAGCCATTCAGGCTCGAGCCCATCAGCAGAGTTACACCGTGTTTCGCGAACTGCTCGGTCACCCAGGCTGCCGTTTCCGGATCGAGATATCGATTCAGGAGCGAGCTGTGCCGGTGCATAATCGCGATCTTTAATTTGCTCTGACGCAAACTGGCCGCCACCTCGCAGGCCAGGAGGCCACCCCCGACCGCCACGATCATTTTTTCCGAGATCGACATCTCGCGCAGCGCGAGCGCGTCCCGTATCGTGCGCAGATAAATGACGTTCCCGAGCCCAATCCCCGCCACCTGCGGCCGGACGGGTCGGCTCCCCATCGCGAGACACGCCTTGTTGAATTCGATCGTCTCCCCATTCCCGAGAACCGCGAGGCGGCGATCGATATTGAATTGCGTCACCACCGTCCCGAGGCGCGCCTCGATCTTATGCGCCTGATACCAGCGCTCGTCGACGTGGGGCAGCTTTTTTAACGGCGGAGTCTTATCGCGCAGGAATTGTTTCGACAACATCCAGCGCTGGTAGGGATAAAAGGACTCGCCGCCGACCAGCGTTACGCTGCCCTTTTTGTCGTATTTACGAATTCCTTCGCAGACGCTCACACCCCCGATGCCGGCGCCGATTATCAGATAGTCACGTTGAATCATTTAGGAAAAAGGGACGATAGAGAATGTGACAACGGGATGGCGAGGGAAAAGTTAGGGCAATCGCGAAGACTTCGAGAAGACGGCTTCATAAGACCGCCCGGCAGATGATCACAGAGGCGACAACACCGGCAAAATCGGCCATCAGCCCCGCTGGAATGGCATGGCGCGTCTGTTTGATCCCGACCGAGCCAAAGTAGACCGCCGCGACGTAGAAGGTCGTCTCGGTGCTGCCGTAGATCGTGGCTGCCATCAAGCTCGTAATGTTATCCGGCCCAAGCCGCTGCACGACATCGGTGAACAGCGCCAGGGTCGCGCCGCCACTTAACGGGCGCATGAGGGCAATCGGCAGCAGGTCGGTCGGAAAATTGAGAGGGTTGAGCAGCGGGGCGAGCGCGCGCGCCATGAGGTCGATCCCGCCCGCACCCTTAAACATGTTGATCGCCACCAGCATGGTGACGAGAAACGGGATGATCTTGAGAATAACCCCGAAGCCTTCCTTCGCGCCTTCCACAAACTCGTCATAAACTTTGAGCCCGCAGAGCGCGCCGTAGAGAATAAAAAAGGAGAGCAGCATCGGGATGGCGAGGAGGGAAAGCGCGCTCACGCTCCGCACAAAATAACTCGGCGGAAGCGCGTCCGAACCAAGCGCCAGACCGAGCGCTTCGGGAAAAACTTGCCTAACGAAAAGACCAAGAAAAAAGAGAGCGAGAAGGAGCAGCATTCCTTTTCCCCAGAGCGGCACCGGATGGGTGCCGGCGGCGGGGGCGTTGACCCCGGCCGCGCTGTCCGCAGGCAACCGTGCCGCCGCCCCAACCCCGCCGGGGTCACCGCCCCCGGCTACAACTTCACCGCTTCCGGCGACCGCGCTCGCACGGACCCGAAAGAGCGGCACTTTCTCGAGCAGCTTGACCATCGTGATCGCAACCGTCGCGGCGCATAAAGTCGCGAGGAGCGAGGTGCCGACGATGCGGGTCGGGTTGGTCGAACCGGCCGCCACCAGAATTGCGATCGCAGTGGTCGGGATGAGCTGGACGGAACTGGTATTGATCGCGAGAAACGTGCACATCGCGTTGGTCGCGGTGCCGGGATGCGGATTGAGCCTTTCCAAGTCGCGCATCGCGCGCAACCCGAGCGGTGTCGCCGCGTTGCCCAGCCCCAGCATGTTGGCCGCCATGTTCATGAGCATTGATCCCATCGCCGGATGATCGTTAGGCACCTCCGGGAAAAGCCGGCTCATGACGGGTCGCAGGAAGAGGGCCAGCTTTTGCACGAGGCCGGCTCGCTCCGCCAGTCGCATCACCCCCAGCCAGAGCGCCATGAT
>JACCZO010000074.1 GCA_013695925.1 Chthoniobacterales bacterium | reverse complement strand
AGCTGGAAGCTTGCGCTACCATAATGCTTGCGAGCGATTGCCGGCCCCGGCAGGTTTCGGCCTGTGTTATCGATCAGGTTCATCCTCTTTTGCAGCCTCCTGTTCGCTTTCGTTAGCCGACTGGCGGCCGCCGATTGGAAGGTCATCCAGGCGGACGGGCGCGATTATGTGAGCTTCGCCAATGTCGCGCAGTTCTATCGTTTCCCGCAGTTTTCGCAGGCCAGCCGCACGGTTTCGTTGCGTGGGGAGCGGCGCGGGATCCGGGCGCAGGCCGGGACGAGTGAATTTTACATCAATGGCGTGCGCTTTTTCAGCAACTACCCGCTCGTTGCGCGGGGAGACGAAAATCTGATCTCCGCGATGGATATCGCCAAGATCGTCGAGCCTGTCCTGCGCCCGAATAAAATCAGCGGCGCGAAAAAGATCGATACGGTGGTGCTCGATCCTGGCCACGGCGGCGACGACAGCGGAACTTCCGGGCCCTGGGGAAACGAGAAGAACTTCGCGCTCGACGTCGCCCTGACCGCGCGTGAGCAACTGTTGCGCGCCGGCTTCAAAGTGGAGATGACGCGTTCCACGGACAAGGCAGTCGCGCTCGAAGATCGGGTCGCCTTCGCCAATCGATTTCCGACCGCGGTCTTGATCAGCATTCACTTCAACTCCGCCAGCGGCGCTTCCGGGGTGGAAAGCTACGCGCTCGCGCCGGTTGGCGTGCCCTCGAATGCCTCGACCGAAAATCATTCCGGCTCCGACAAAATGGAATGGTTCCCAGGCAATGCTCAGGACGCGGCGAACATTGCGCTCAGCGCCGCAGTGCACGCTTCGATTTTATCGAAGGTCTCGGTCTTCGATCGCGGGGTGCGTCATGCGCGATTTCACGTCCTGCGCGACAGCAAGATCCCGGCGGTGCTGGTGGAAGCCGGTTTCCTGAACGACCGGGTGGAGGGTTCGCGGATCGCGACCGCTGTCTACCGGCAAAAACTCGGGCAAGCCGTGGCGGCGGCGGTCACGAACTACCATCGAGCGGTTAATTTCCAAACCTCAGGCCCGACGCTGGTGGCGGCCGCGAGCAATCTGCCCGCTCACACCCGGGCGATAACCGACTCGTTAGGGGAGGAGCCGCCACCGTCCGAGGCGACGCCGACACCATCGGCCGCGATTCGCAGCTTGCACTAAAATGGCCGCCCAATCAGCCCTGCGCGAAAAACCAATCGGCGTCTTCGACTCCGGAATTGGCGGGCTGACGGTGGTGCGCGCCCTGCGCGAACTCCTGCCTAACGAGAGCATTTTTTACCTGGGCGACACCGCCCGCGTCCCCTACGGCGGGAAAAGCGCTCCGACCGTCGAGCGTTACAGCCTCGAGATCACCGCGATGTTGCTCGCGGAAGACTGCAAGACAGTGGTAGTCGCCTGCAACACTGCTTCCGCGCTCGCCCTCCCCCAGCTCGAAGCGACCACGCCGGTTCCGATCACCGGGGTCATTCGGCCTGGGGCGCAGGCCGCGGTGGGAGCGACTCGAAACGGTCATATCGGGGTCATCGGGACCCGGGCCACGATCAAGAGCGGCGCCTACGAACGCGCCCTGCTCGCGCTCGACCCGGCAGTGCGGATCTCGGCCCGGGCTTGCCCGCTTTTTGTTCCCTTGATCGAGGAAGGGTGGCTGCAGGGTGAGATCACCGATCAAATTGTCCGGCAATACCTGGCCCCGCTGGTGGCCGACGGCGTCGATACCCTCGTCCTGGGCTGCACTCATTATCCGCTCTTGCGCGAAGCCATTGGACAGTTCCTCGGCGACACCGTGCGGCTGGTGGACTCTGCGCAAAATTGCGCCACGGCGGTGGCGCATCTCCTGGAAAAAAAGGATCTACGGGCCGATCCTGGCTCGTCCGGTCAGTTGGCGGTTGCCTTAACCGATCCGCCTGATGCGTTTTTGGATGTCGCCTTGAAAGCGCTGCAACTCGAGATTGGCGAAGTCCAGTTACGCGAGGTGATCCATCTGACTCGTTAGGCGCGAGCTTATTTCCGCTTCGCTCGCGGCGCGACCAGATCGTAGGAGTGATCGATCATCGCGCGCAGTTCAGGATCTGGAATTTTTTCCGAGAGGACGACGGTGTTCCAGTGCTTCTTGTTCATGTGATAGCCGGGCTGGACTTCCTCATAACGATCACGCAAATCGAGCGCGCGCTCGGGGTCACACTTCAGGTTCACCCGGGGCGGGATGTCGTCGAGTGAAGCCAGGGCGAACATCTTGCCGGCTACCTTGAAGACAAGCGTGTCCTGACCAAAAGGCGCGCCTTCGGTCGCATCCGTTTTCGTTAGGCAGTAGTCGCGAAAAGTTTCCAGATCCATTGTTGAGAAGGTAGCGCAAGCTTCCAGGTTGCGGAATGAACCCCGGCGCAAGCTGGAAGCTCGCGCTATCTGATGGCGCTCTGGAGTCGCGCGGCCAGCTCGCTGATTTTTATCCGCTCCTGCTCCATGCTGTCGCGGTGACGCAAGGTGACGGTGTCGAGCAGCTCGGGATCGCGTTCGCCTAAAGTTTCAAAATCGATCGTGATGCCGAAGGGCGTGCCGGCTTCGTCCTGACGGCGATAACGGCGGCCAATCGCGCCCGTTTCATCGTAGAAAACATTCATCAGCGGGCGGAGCAGGGCCTGAACTTCGCGCGCTTTCTCGACCAGCGGCGCCTGGTTCTTCAAGAGCGGGAAGATGCCGGCTTTGACCGGCGCAACGCGCGGATGGAAACGCAGCACGATGCGCGTTTCGCTTTTGCCCTTCTCGTCGGTCACGGATTCTTCGTCGTAGGCTTCGCAGATGAGCGCCAGGACGGTCCGATCGACGCCCACGCTCGGCTCGATGACGTGCGGGATGAAACGCGCCTTGGTTTCCTCATCGAAATAATCGAGCGACTTGCCGCTCGCCGTTTGATGCTGAGTGAGGTCGTAATCGGTTCGGTAGGCAACGCCTTCCAGTTCCTGGAGACCAAAAGGAAATTCGTATTCGATGTCGTAGGTGCCCTTGGAATAAAAGGCGCGGTCGGCGTCGGGCACGGTGAGGACGTGCAGCTTGGCCCGCGGGATGCCGATGTTCTCGTAGAAGCGCAGGCGTTCTTCCTTCCAATACTCGAGCAGCTCCATCCCCTGCTCCGGCCGGCAGAAATATTCCAGCTCCATCTGCTCGAACTCGCGCGAGCGAAAGATGTAGTTGCGCGGGTTGATCTCGTTGCGGAACGCCTTGCCGATCTGCGCGATGCCGAAGGGCAATTTTTGCGCGCGGTATCGAGCACGTTCTTGAACTGGACGAAGATCGACTGCGCCGTCTCGGGCCGCAGATAAGCGATCGAATCGGGATCGACCGAGGCGCCCATCTGGGTCGAGAACATGAGATTGAAGGGTCGCGGAGAGGTTAAGTCACCGGCGCAATAAGGACACGGCGTGACGAGCCCGGTGATATTTAGCTGCTCGGTCGCCAGATAGCGGAGGAAATCCTCGAACTCGACGAGTGGCGCGGACGCTTCCTCGAAATGCTCCGCCAGCCAAGAGAGCGTGACCTGAGGATTGCGGACGATCGCCATGTTCGGCGCCAGTTTTTTTCCTTCGCGCTCCACCCAGCGCAAAATCGCCTGACTGCTGAATTTCCCATTATTGAAGACGCTTTCGAGGGACTTCGCATACGGTGTCTCCGAGACCGCCTCCTCGACCTGGTCTGCGCGAACCAGACGCTGGCATTGACGGCATGTGCTCATCGGATCGCTGAAAGTGTCCTCGTGCCCGCTCGCTTTGAGCACGGCGCGGTGCGTGAGAATGGCGCCGTCCATTCCGACGACGTCGTCGCGCTCGCGCACCATCACGCGCCACCAGTAATCCTTCAGGTTGCGTTTCAGCTCGACCCCGAGCGGGCCGTAATCCCAGACGCCATTCAGGCCGCCGTAGATTTCGCTCGCCTGAAAAATGAAACCGCGCCGCTTACAGAGGCTGACGATTCTTTCCATCCGCTGGGTGTCGGCCTGGGTGCTCACGGAAGAAATTGAACCACGGATTTCACAGCTGGGCACGGATAAGAGAGAACGAAGAAAAAACCAATCTTCGATCCGTGAAATCCGTCTAATCCGTGGTTAAAAAATCCCAGATTATTTCGCGACGGTAACCTCGGTCTTGACCGAGTTGGCGATGAAGCAGTTCTCGTGGGCGAAATGGTGCATCTCTTCGATGTCCTTTTCGCCCGGCTGATTGTCGCCGGAGAATCTCAGCTTGGGATGCAGCTCGACCCGGGTAATGGCGAGCTTGCCCTCGGCGTTCTTCTCCATGTGACCGACGGCTTCGTCGATGTATTCCTCGAGCATGAATTTTTTCTTACAGGCCACAGCCAGGAAGGTGAGCATATGGCAGCTGGAGAGCGAAGCGACAAAGGCCTCCTCCGGGTCGACCAGCTTCGGATTGCCGAGGTAAGCCGGGGCGGCGGTGGCCTCCATTTCGTGGCCGCCGTCGAAGCTCCACTTGTGGTCGCGATTGTAGGTTTTGTATTCGAAATCCTGGGTCGCGCGCTTCCAGGTGAGGGTCATTTTGTGTTCGGACATGCCTTTAGATAAGTCTCGGGTCGCAATTCGCAAGCAGCCGTAATTCCTGCCCGCCGGTGGAACAATTCTTGCGCTGGAAAAGTCCGAACCACGCCCGGCGCGGTCGAAAACCGGCCGTGACGGAGCCAATTTTTACCGATGAAGACCGAAGATCTGCAAGCACTCCTCACCGCCATGTTTAAGAGCGGCGCGGGGGTGTCGGACTGCCCCGAGTTGCGGCGTCTTACTGCGCGCCCAGCGAGATCGAGCGCATGCGGTCGGGCGCGGCGCCCGTATTACCTGACGAAGCGGTTCGAAACCCGGCGTTTCCTCTGCGTCTTTGACGAGGTCTTTGCTCCCGCCTAACGACCCGTGGAGCGGCGAACCGCAGTTGCTCCCCGGCCGCACCCCGCCGATGCTTGCGCCCTGATGGAGGGGCGTTTCACTTCCAAGAAAATCCTGGCCTCTCTCCGCCGCCGGCAAATCCTCCTCGCCCTCGTTCTGCTCGCGCTCCTCGCCGGCGGGATCGCGCTCCGCCATTACGCGTGGCGGGAAACGACCCACCTGCGCTTTCAACGCGACATCGCCAACGGATTCTACTGGGGCAGCCAAACCCTGACCGAAGGGCGCCGGCTCTCGCCGGGTGAGGAAGGCGACTCCTGGAGCACCCTCGCGCGCGGCTATCTCGGGCTCTACGAGCGCGTGCAGAAGGAGGCCTACGAGAATAATTATTATCTCGATTACCCGCCACTCCGTCTGCTCGTCATGTCGATCTGGGCCAAGGAAGTCCGGGCCAAATTCCCCGGCGCCGAGGATGGCACGCCGGAATACGTCGAGCCGCTCCTCCGGGTCAATCTCTGCGCCGAACTGGTCACCGCTCTCGGTATATTTCTTCTCGTCAGGCTGGGCGTGCGGCGGGCTTCGGGCGTGACCGATTCCGGCCTGCTCCATCGGCTCCCGGCGGTCGAACGCGGCTGGGTCTGCGGCTTGGTGGCGGCCAGCGTCGCCTGGCTGGAGCCCTCGCTCATTCTCGACGCTCACGCCTGGCCGCAGTGGGACTGCTGGATTCTTCCCTTTTATCTCTTCGCCGCCCTCGCCGCCCTCACCAGGCGCTGGTTTTGGTGCGGCTGCCTCCT
>JACCZO010000053.1 GCA_013695925.1 Chthoniobacterales bacterium | reverse complement strand
CGCCATTTCGGGCGCTTCGGTTTGCGGATGAGCGTCATGTGGACCTGGTGCGGCAGCCGGTTGCCCTTCCGCGTGTTGCAGGGGATGCAGGAACAGACCACGTTTTCCCAGGTCGTTAGGCCGCCTTTGTCGCGGGGATGGACGTGATCGAGATTCAGCTCCTGACGTTCGAAAATTTTCCCGCAGTACTGGCAGGTGTTGCTGTCGCGCTCGAAGACGTTGTGCCGGGTAAATTTTACTTCCTTCTTCGGCAGACGGTCGAAGAGGAGGAGGACGATGACGCGCGGGACCCGGATTTTCCAAGAAATGGTCGTGACCATTTCATGCTCGGCTTCCGGCGCGCGGACGGAAAAATCCCGCCAGCTGGCGAAATCATGCGTCGCGAAGTTATTCTGCTGATCGGCCGAGACAACCTGGGCGTGCCCCTGGTAGAGGAGGGTAAAGGCACGACGCGCCGAGCAGACATTAACCGCCTGCCAGAGGCGGTTGAGGACTAATACCTGGGTTTCAAGTGGCGTTTGCAGAGGTTCCTTCGTGCAGCCTAACAAATCCTCCCCGCACGAATTGGCGCGAAATTATCATTCGGCATTTTTATTGTCAACGGAAGGACGGCGGGACAAATCGGGCGATGATTGGGAATGGGCAGACAAATCTCCTGCTCGGCGGCGTCTTCATAAAGAACAGCATGACCAGATTTTTCCGGGGCCTTCTCCCGGCCGCCCTTCTTTTTGTCCTCGGCAACTGCCCGTACCTTGCGGCCGAGGCGATCACGGGCCGCGAGGCGTTGCAATACTTCCAGGAAGCGGATGCGATCACGCGCGCGGACGGCGGGGCGCTCTGGGGAGTGTCGTTAGGCGGCGGCCTCCTCCTGGTCGATCCCACAACCCGGATCGCCTACGCCAATCAACCTGATCCGCAGGGCCGCCTCGCTCGGGTCGGTCCGGTCCTGCGGGGCGAGATTCCCATGGACGTCAACCTGGCCAACACCGCGCTCGACTGGGCGGGCAGCAAGTGGTCGATGATTCTGCTCCCTTTGCCGCCGGAGCGCGAGAAACGCGCCACTCTCCTGTTGCACGAGCTGTGGCACCGGGTGCAGGACCAGATCGGACTGCCGGCCTCCGCGGCCGCGAATCATCATCTCGACACCCGTGACGGCCGTTATTGGCTGCAGTTGGAATGGCGGGCGCTGGCGGCAGCACTCGCGGCGGAGGGCGCTGAACGAACCCGGGCGATTACCGACGCCGCGCTCTTCCGCGAGCGCCGGCGGGCGATTTTCCCGGGAGCAGCCGTGGAAGAGAACGCGATGGAAATGCACGAGGGCCTCGCGGAATACACCGGGGTGAAGCTTTCTGGCGCGCCAGACCTGGCAAAGTTTGTCATCGATGGCGAACTGAAGGGGGCGCCGAGCAAAGAAACGTTTGTCCGCTCGTTCGCCTACGCCAACGGGCCGGCCTATGGGCTTTTACTCGATGCCGCCGGGGCTTCCTGGCGGGAACGTCTCGATCCGAAAACGGATCTGGCGGCGACCCTCCTCCAGGCTGCCCGGATCAAACTCCCGCCGAATGGGACGAGCGCCGCCGAGGAACGCGCGCGTGGTTACGGAAGCGGGAGCCTGGCGGCGCAAGAGGACAAGCGCGAAAAAATGCGGCGCGCTCTGATGGCAGAGTATCGGGCGCGGTTGGTCGAGGGCGCCGTTCTGCAAATCCCCCTCCGCCAGATGAGCATGCAGTTTGATCCCGGAAATCTCGTGCCCCTGGAGTCGTTAGGCACGGTCTATCCCAATATCCGGGTGGTGGACGACTGGGGCATTCTCACGGTCGCGGAGGGCGGTGCTCTTCTCCGCGCTGATTTTTCGCAGATCACACTCTCGCAGCCAAAGAACAGCACGCCACCGGCGCTTGCCGGCGAAGGGTGGACGCTGGAATTGAAACCGGGTTGGTCGATCGCTCCCGGGAAAAGAAAAGGCGATTTCATCCTGCAACCTTCCACTGCGCCATCGGCCCAGCCTTGAGAAAGCGATCTCGCAGTAAATCACGGTTGCGTCCCATTTCGTCAGAGCCCAGCTTGCCAACTCATTCAGCCTTATGCGTCTTCCGATTCGATTTTTTCACTCCCTCTTAATCGTTGCCGCCATAGTTCTTCCCGGCGGAGCCATTTCCGCGCAAAATCTTCCTGACACCACACGCCTGCTTCGATTCCCGACCACCAATGGGGAGCAGATCGTTTTCACATACAGCGGCCATCTTTATACCGTTGGAAAAGAGGGCGGCACGGCCCGACGCCTCACAAGCGGCCCCGGTTACAGCTCTTTCCCGCACTTCTCCCCGGATGGAAAACAGCTCGCCTTCACCTCGCAGTACGACGGCAACAGCGAGGTCTATGTCATGCCCGGGGAGGGCGGCGAACCAAAACGTCTGACCACAACTGCGACGCTGGACCGGGACGACGTCTCGGATCGGATGGGGCCGAACAACATCGTGATGGGCTGGGAAAAAACTCAGCCGCGCGTCGTCTTCCGCTCCCGCCGCACTTCCTTTAATTCCTTCATCGGCGATCTCGAAACGGTCGGTCTGGATGCAGAACTGCCCAAGCGTCTCCCGGTGCCGCGTGGCGGATTCGTCTCCTTCGCGCCGGACGATTCCAAGATGGCGTTCAACCGCGTCTTCCGGGAATTCCGCACCTGGAAACATTATCGCGGCGGAATGGCGGACGATATCTGGGTTTACGACTTCAAAAACCAGACGACGGAAAACCTGACAAACAATCCGAGCCAGGACATTTGCCCGATGTGGGGGCCGGACAACCGGATTTATTTCGCCTCCGATCGTGACGGCCGGATGAACCTTTTCTCGATCGAACCCGGCGCGAAGGAAGCCAAACAGCTCACCACCTTCAAGGATTACGACATCAAGTTTCCGACGATTGGAAAAGATGCGATTGTCTTCGAGCAAGCCGGCCAGATCTGGCGCTATGACCTCGCCAGCAGCAAGGCCGCTGCGGTGCCGATCCGCATTCGGGAAGATCTCGCTTCTGGCCGCACTGCCTTTGTCGATGCCTCGAAACTCACCGAGTCGGTTAATCTCGCGCCGGACGGCCAGCGCGCGGTGGTGGTGGCGCGGGGCGATCTCTTCTCGGTGCCCGCCAAAGACGGAGCGGCACGGGCCTTGAGCAAGACGTCGCACGCACACGAGCGCGACGCGGTCTGGTCACCCGATGGCAAATGGATCGCCTATAACTCGGATGAGACCGGCGAGAACGAGTTGTATGTGCGCGCGCAGGACGGGAAGGGCCAGCCGCAGCAGTTGACCAAGGGCGCTGACACCTATTTCTACCAGCCGATCTGGTCGCCCGACAGCAAAAAGCTTCTCTGGAGCGATCGACTGCAGCGCTTGCGCTATGTCGATGTGGCCAGCCAAGCGGTCACGGAAATCGCGCAGGCGAAGGCGTTCGAAATCGAGTCCTACGATTGGTCGCCCGACAGCCAGTGGATCGCCTGGGGGCAGCCGGAAGTAAACGGAGAGTCCCGGGTCTACCTCTACTCGCTCGCCAGCAAACAAGCGACGTCCGTGACTAACGAATGGTATAACTCCGGGCGCGTCGCCTTCAGTGACGACGGCAAGTATCTCATGCTCGCCTCGAGCCGGGATTTCAAACCGACCTTTGGCGACCAGGAATTCCAGAACGTCTACGTCGACATGCAGCGGATCTACCTGCTCATGTTGGCCAAGGATACCACGTCGCCCCTCGGCCCACGCAGCGACGAAGTCGGCAAGGCCGAAGAAGAAAGGGACAAAGATAAGAAGGGGGAAAGCGACAAGGGCGATGGCAAGAAGGATGACAAGGCGCGCAAACCGGTCACGGTAAAGGTCGATCTCGACGGAATTCAGGACCGGATCGCCGCCTTGGAGATTAGCCCCGGCACTTACGTCAACTTCCGCCTGATTGACGACCGCCTTTTTTATCTACGGCGCACGGTGGGCGACCAGACCGGCGAAGAAGACGGCGGCCCCGACGACCTGAAATGGCATCTCTGTTTCTATGATCTGAAGGAGCGGAAAGAAACCGTCCTGGGCGACGTGAACGCTTACCAGATCAGCTTTGATGGAAAAAAGATGCTGGTGAAGATCGAGAAGGAGTATTCGATCATCGACCTGCCCAAGGAGAAGCTCGAAACGAAGGATCACAAGCTGGAGCTGAAAGGCCTCGACGTCATGGCCGACCGGCGCGTGGAATGGAAGCAGATTTATCACGAAGCCTGGCGCCAGATGCGCGACTTCTTTTACGCGCCGAACATGAACGGCGTCGATTGGAAGGTAATGC
>JACCZO010000037.1 GCA_013695925.1 Chthoniobacterales bacterium | reverse complement strand
AACATGCAGACGCTCCGCCAACTTTGCCTCTGACGACGGATTGCGGCGCCGAGAACGGACCGCAACTCGGTGCTCGCCAAGCACGGAAACTGCCGTCACCCTTAGTCTCCGCAAGATGGCAAAGCCTCTCAGATCCTCCAGCCGGCGACGTAATCCCACCGGTCGACGCAGCGCGCGGCAAGGAAAGCTGCTGACAAAAATCGACGCCGCAGTCGCAGCAGGTTTTTCAGAAATTTCTCCGCCACCTCTTTCGCTGAGAAGTGCTCCCGCTCCTCTTCCATCTCCGGGTGACCGGGAAGAGATCGAAAATCAGCAATCGAAAATCGAAATCGCTACCGAGCCGCTGCCGGCCCGGATGCTCAACGAATTCGTCTATTGTCCTCGCCTGTTTTACTACGAGCACGTCGAAGGAGTCTTCGTCCACAACGCGGATACACTGCGCGGCGCGACCATTCACACCCGCGTTGATTCCGGCTCGGGCGCAATGCCAGCCGCTCAGGGCGTAACGGCGGAAACGACAAGACCGGAAACCCAAAATGAGGTCATTCATTGCCGGTCGGTCTCGCTTGGCTCGGATCGACTCGGAGTGACGGCCAAGATTGATCTCGTCGAGGTGTGCGCGGCACAACTCGATGACGCGGCGGGCCAACCGGATCTTTTTTCAAAACGCGAAGTTTGTCCGGTCGATTACAAATCCGGCGCGCCGCGCGAGGGCGAGGATGGCAAGGAATTGTGGGACGCAGACAAGATGCAGCTCGGGCTTCAATGCCTGCTCCTGCGCGACAACGGCTACATTTGCCATGAAGGCATCATCTACTACCGCGCGACAAAACAGCGTGTGCGGCTCGAGATCACGCCGGAGTTGGAAAAGTGGATCGTGGCAAAAAACCGCGAAGCCCGCGAATGCGCCGCCGGGCCGATCCCTCCCCCCTTGGTTGATTCGCCGAAATGCCCGCGCTGCTCGCTGGTCACCGTTTGTTTGCCGGACGAGACGCGGATGCTCGCGCAACGACCGGCCACTGGCGAAGCCGACGAATCACTTTTAGCTGCTCGAAAATCAGCCGCAGGCGAGCCGCGTCGTCTCATCGCCGCCCGCGACGACACGCGGGCGCTTTATCTCACCACGCCAGGCCTTTTCGTCGGCCGCAGCGGCGAGGTGTTGCAGGTGAAAGAAAAAAAGGAGCTCCTGCAGGAGGTTCGCGTCAATGACCTCTCCCACGTCGCGCTTTTCGGCAACATCCAGATTTCGACCGCCGCCGTGCAGACGCTTTGCGAAGCCGACGTCCCGGTGACTTATTTCTCGATGGGCGGTTGGTTCTACGGCTTCACCCGCGGCCATTCGCTCAAAAATGTGTTCACCCGCGTCGAGCAGTTCCGGCTCGCGCGCGATCCGGCGGTCTGCCTCTGGCTGGCGCGCAGCTTCGTCCTCGGCAAGATCCGCAACCAGCGCACCATGCTCATGCGCAACCATCTCGAACCGCCGCCGCCCATCCTCGCGAAGCTAAAAAACTCCGCCCGCACCGCGCTCGCCGCGCAGTCGCTCGACGAACTGCTCGGGATTGAAGGCGCAGCGGCCGCATTTTATTTCCAGCAGTTCAACGGCATGATCAAAGTAGAAGACGAGCTTGCTGACTCTCAACAATCAACTCTCAACCCTCAACTAGCTTTCAACTTCGACTTCAGCGGCCGCAAACGCCGCCCGCCCACTGATCCGGTCAACGCGATGCTCTCACTCGCCTACAGTCTGCTGGCCAAAGACTGCACCATCGGCGCGCTCGCCGTCGGTTTCGATCCATACATCGGGTTCTATCATCAACCGCGCTTCGGGCGTCCCGCCCTCGCCTTGGACGTCATGGAAGAATTCCGCCCGCTGATTGCCGAGTCCGCCGTGCTCACCGCGATCAACAATCGCATGATTAGCGAAAAGGATTTCGTCCGCGCCGGGCGCGCCGTGAATCTCACAGCTGCGGGCCGCAAACAATTCTTCGTCGCCTACGAACAGCGGATGAGCCACCTCATCACCCATCCGATCTTTGACTACAAAGTCACCTACCGCCGCGCCATCGAGCTGCAATTCCGCATCCTCGCCCGCTACCTCACCGGCGAGATCGACGAATACGTGCCCTTCATGACAAGATGAAACAAGCTTTCCTCCTCCGTGCTTCCGTCTCTCAACACTCAACCACCTGTCGCGCCGAAGCGCGGCGAAGGCGGATCGACTCTTAACTTTTTCCTCCTCTAGGACCGTATTTGTCCCACCCCTATGTATATCCTCGTCCGCAATGAATTTTGATCAGTTCTTCAAAGTCGCGTTTGGCCCCGTCGCCGCTGGCGATCTTCATCCGTTCGACTACCAGCGCAGGCTTGCCTGCGGCGACAGAAACGAGCACGACGAAGCAACGTGGCTCGTATCCGGTGCCGATTGCAAATCGAAGCTCATCAACATCCCTACCGGCTGCGGCAAGACCGCCGCTGTCGTTCTCGCGTGGCTGTGGAATCGCGTTGAGCAAAAGGGCTCTGACTGGCCGCGGCGATTTGTTTTCTGTTTACCAATGCGGACGCTCGTCGAGCAGACGCGGGATAACGTTCGCGACTGGCTCAGCAAGCGCGACTTCCTTTGGGATGGCGAAGGAGATCACAGCGGCAAAGTTGGCCTGCATATTCTACTGGGCGGCGAAGAGTGGGAAGAGAATCCGTGGGATCTCTATCCCGAACACGACGCGATTCTAATCGGCACGCAAGACATGCTCCTTTCCCGCGCGCTCAACCGCGGCTACGGCATGAGTCGCTACCGCTGGCCGATGCACTTCGGATTGCTGAACAGGGACTGTCTTTGGATTCTCGATGAGACGCAATTGATGGGCGTAAGCGTCGAAACCAGCGCGCAACTCGATGGCTTTCGTAAGGCGACAGACAATTGTCCGACTTGGTGGATGAGCGCCACGATCGACCGTGTTCAGCTCAACACGGTTGACCATCGGGAACCCGATGGCGGATGGCCCTCCATGGTTCTCGGCGAAACCGACCTTGTGTCGCCCGTGGTTCGCAAACGCATTGAAGCTCGCAAGACGCTAACGCCCGCACCATTCCTCCTGAATGCGGAAACTAAAAAAGATTACGCAAAACGTCTCGCCGAGTTCATTTCCGCGCGCCATCAAAAGGACACGCTGACATTAGTTGTCGTGAATCGCGTTCACAGGGCGCAGGCCATTTATTCGGCGCTTGTGAAAGGCGGTGTCGCGAAAGAAAGACTCGCGCTAATCCATTCCCGGTTCCGTCCGCCAGATCGCGCAAAGCACGGACAAATAGTTAAAGCAATGGGCGACCGCATTGTGATCGCGACCCAGGCTGTCGAAGCCGGGGTGGATGTCTCCGCACGGCTTCTCATCACGGAACTAGCGCCGTGGTCGTCGCTCGTGCAGCGTTTTGGCCGGTGTAATCGCGGTAACGGCGACATCTTTTTCGATGATGCCGAAGTGGTCTGGATCAATGTGGACGCGAGCGACGAAGGTTTGACCAGCCCTTACACGGCGCGGGAGTTGAACGATGCTCGCGAGGCGTTGAAGCACGCCGGCGTTGATGTCGGACTGGCTTCTTTGCAAGAGATCAACGTTTCCGCGCCGCGTGTCGTTCGGCCCGTCTTACGACACAAAGACCTTCTCGATCTCTTCGACACCACGCCGGACCTTTGCGGCAACGATCTCGACATCTCCCGCTACATTCGCGACGGCGACGACACTGATGTGCAAGTCTTCTGGCGCGACTTGCCCGAAGGCTTGCTCAACGAAGACATCGCCGATCCTGATCGCCGTGAGTTATGCCGCGTTTCGATTGCTGACTTCACAAGATTCCTTGGAGCGAAGAGCAAGCCGAAGGCATTTATCTGGAACGCCGTTGATGAGCACTGGCAGGAAGCCAAACGTCCGCGACCAGGCGGGGTCTATTTACTCGCACTGGAATCCGGCGGCTACTCCGGCGAACTCGGCTGGACGCATGAACCCGACGACAAACCTACCGAGCTACCTTCCGAAGCGAACAAGCCAGAAGGCTATGGCTCGAATCGGGAAACTTTTCTCGGTCATTGGTTGAGCATTCACGATCACACGTCGGACGTAATTGCTGCCATGCGCGCTTTGACTTCAGCGCTCTCGCCTGCCAAAGAGGAAATAGTTGCGCTCGAAACCGCCGCTCTCTGGCACGATGTGGGCAAGGCTCATCCCGTCTTTCAAAAGATGCTTCGGAACGGCAGCGCGCCGCCCAACGATGGAACCATCTGGGCCAAATCCCCGAGTGGAAAAGGAAGCAGAGCGCGCAAAGGTTTTCGCCACGAACTCGCCTCCGCGCTCGCATGGCTCATCGCCGCGCCTGCCGACGCGAACGAACGCGATCTCGTTGCTTATCTCATCGCCGCGCATCACGGCAAAGTGCGCCTCTCGATCCGTGCTCTGCCAAATGAGCAAGCGCCTCCCGACTCGCCTGATCGCTTACACGCGCGCGGCATTTGGGATGGCGAAGACCTTCCCGCCATCGCCCTCCCCGACGGGACAATCGGCCCGATCAAACTCGATTTGAGTTTCATGCAAATGGGCGACGGCACGCATGGTGCCTCATGGCTTTCGCGAGTGCTCACCCTGCGCGACCGGCTGGGCCCATTCCGTTTAGCCTATCTCGAAACCCTGCTTCGCGTCGCCGATATGCGTGCATCGGCACTCGAAAGCTCAAACTCCTAAACGATGCCCTCTCTGATTCTCACCGGCTGCGCGCCCGTCCCGATTGCTCATTATCTCAAAGCTCTCGGCATCCTCCGTCTCGTATCCGAACAGTGCGACCAGAAAGTATTGGGGCAGTGGAACGGGAACGCCTTTAAACTGACGTCCATTCTCGACCGCGAATCGCTGCTGACATTCTTTCTCGAAACCTACAAACCGACGCCGATCATCGCACCGTGGAACGGCGGGAGCGGATTTTTCCCGAACGACAACAAGGAAGGCATCGAGCCAATCCGAGCGACGAAGAGTCAGCGATTCGCGAGCTTTCAGGAGGCTGTCAATTCCGCGAGCGAGTGTTTGGCAGAACTCGGCCTGACTGAGAAGCCGGGCAAAGACGTGAAGGAAGCGCTGCTTATGTTGTGCCGCAATCGTTCTCCCGAACACGCTCTCGAATGGCTCGACAGCGCGTTTGTTCTGACCGGGGACGGCGCGAAGTATCCGCCTCTGCTTGGAACTGGTGGCAACGATGGTCGTCTCGAATTCACGAACAACTTCATGCAGCGCCTCGCTGAAGTGTTCGATCTACCTGACGGCACTCCAGCCAAGATGAGCGAAAAGTGGCTCGACAACGCGCTCTTCGGCACCGCACTTCCCGTTCTCGGGCGCGGAGCCATTGGGCAGTTCAGCCCCGGAGCTGGAGGCGGTGCAAATGCGTCAAGCGGGTTCGATAGCCATTCATCAACCAATCCGTGGGACTTCATTCTAATGCTTGAAGGCGCGATCCTCTTCGCGGGTGCGGCGGTGAAGCGCCTCGAATCCGCAGAGATCGGGCAACTCGTTTATCCCTTCTGCGTAAAGCAAGCTGGAGTCGGATACGGCAGTGCAGCATTGTTGGATGAAACGAATTCGCGCTGCGAAATGTGGATGCCGCTTTGGGAGCAGCCCGTCGCTTTATCCGAACTCAAGGCACTTCTCGGCGAAGGGCGGGCGCAAGTCGGCGGGCGCTCAGCTCGCAACGGTGTGGACTTCGCGCGCGCTGTCGCAACGCTCGGCGTGGATCGCGGTATCAGCGCATTTCAACGCTACGGCTTCCAAGTGCGCAACGGTCTCGCCTACTTTGCCACGCCGCTGGAGCGGGTCGTTGTGCGCCGTAACCGGCTTGCATCGCAACTTCTCGCTCCCATCGACGACTGGCTGGAGAAATTCCGCCGCGCAGCACGCGCGGATGTCGCGCCTTCCTCCATCCAGCGTGCGGCCCGCGCGCTCGAAGCGGCGATCGTCGCGTTTTGCAAAACGGCGGATGCGCGGCGTGTTCAGGAGTTGCTCATCTCGCTCGGCGATTGCGAAGCGGCGATGGCCGGAAGGTGGAAATGGTCGCGCCAATCTTATCTCTCGCCCGTGCCTTTGCTCGCAACGCAATGGCTGCGCGAAGCGAACACCGGCACCGTCGAATTCCGTCTCGCCGCCGCGCTTGCGGGCGTCACGAGTCTTCAAGGACGGGATGCTCTTTGGTTGCGCTCTCATCTTGAACCGGTGCGACCGAAGGGCGGGCGAGAGAAGCGCTGGTTTGAGTGGACAGATACCATCGAAACAAATGTTGTCTGGCGTGGAGGCGATCTTGCACAAACGTTAAATGCCATCATCGCACGTCGCCTGCTGTCCGCTGGACAGAGCAGCGATGGCGGTTATCCCGATTCCTCAAAAATATCCGCACGTCCCGCCGCCATCGCCGCATTCATCGAAGGCCGCACCGACGACCGTCTTCTTTCCCGACTGCTTTGGGGGTTGATGCTCATTGATTTTGGCGGCAAATATTCCGACGATTTCAAGATTGGTTTCCCAACCGAGCACCGCGAGCCGCCCGCGCTTTATGCTTTGCTCAAGCTCTGCTTCACCAATCACAAAGTGCGCGACATTTATGTTCCTCTCGTCCCGGCAATTCATCGGCGGGCGCGCGCGGGCGATGGACTTGGAGCCTCAATTCTTGCTGCGCGCCGGCTTCTCGGCTCTAGCCTCGCACCGGCGATTGATCGCATTCCCGCATCCGGTCCCATGGTCGTGCGGGCGGCGGCGGCGCTTCTCTTTCCAGTAACCGAAAACGATCTCGGCGAGATGGCCGGGTGCGTCCTCAGACCTAAACAATCCGAACCGAAATCAACACCAGTCAATATATGAACCTCACTTTACTCGCTAACGAATCCCGTCTCCTCGTCGAGGCAAGACTAAAGCCAATCCAGGGAAGCCGTTTCCAACCGACAGGTTTTCCTGATCTCGGTCCCGCTACTTATTCTCTGCCGGACGGCACGCCAATGCTCCTTGTCGAATCCGCCCAGAGCATGGCGAATCGATTGGAAACCGTCTGCTGGGACACGATTGCAAACAACTGGATCGAGCCGTTGAAAGGCTTGCCGTTCGTGCAGGTCAAAGACAAAGCAGGAAAGCCACTTACCAACTCGGTACTGGAAGCGCACCGGCTAAACAGTCCCTACATTCTTGAAGGCAAGGACAAGAGTTTCGCGACGAAGTTGAAACAGGAACTCGGCACGGAGGACACTAGCCGCGTCGATCTGCGCAAGCTCGCCAACGTGCTTTTGAAATACGACATCAACTCGCTTATCCACGGCATATTCATTGCGAAATCGGACATTGCGGGTGGACGGATGCGCCTTCCGCGTGTGCTCACGGCGTTTATCGAAGCGAAGAAAGTCACTGTGGCATCGAGTGGCGGGGTGAAGAACGATCATGTCAATCCGAGCGGCGAAGCCGCGAAAGGCTTCGGCAATGTGCCGTTTCATCGCGATGAGTTCTGCGGCGAAATCATCGCTTATTTCAATGTCGATCTCGCACAAATACGAGGCTATGGCTTTGAGCCGAAAGTCGCGGACTTGCTCGTCGCTCTTTCCATTTTCAAAATCCAGAAGCTGCTCGCGGGTAATTGCCGCCTGCGCACAGCGTGTGACCTCGTGGTGGATGGCGCATTGACCGTCACACGTCCCGAAGGATTCACGCTTCCATCCTTGAAGGACCTCGAAACCGCGCTGCCCGGTCTGATCGCGGCGGCGAAGAAAAACTTCAGCGCCGATGGAGATGGCGAAGTGACTTTCGAATGATCGCGATTCGATTCCATTTCGTCACAGGCCGCTGGCACGCCACGGCATGGGGGAGTCATGTGAACGAAGGCGTCCCGGATTGGCCTCCGGCTCCGTGGCGCATCTGCCGGGCTTTGATCGCGACGTGGTTCCACAAGCATCGCACCGTATTTGAAGAACCACGCATCCGGGAACTCATCGAAACGCTCGCCGCTGCCGCGCCTTCGTATGCGCTCCCTTCCGCGACCGCGGCGCATACGCGGCATTACATGCCGGTTATCGCCGGTCGCAACGAGAGTAAGACAAAAATCTTCGACACCTTCGTCCACGTCGCGCCGGGTGAATCGCTCGATGTGCTCTGGCCTGTCGAAGTTGATGCGGCGCAACGCGAATTGATGGCGACGTTACTCGCGAGCATGAATTATTTCGGACGCGCCGAGAGTCTCGTGGAAGCCGCATTGCTGCCCGCGAATGCAGCGCTGCCCAAGGTGAACGCCCGGCCTGTGGTGAATGGTGAACGCGTGCAGTCGGAGGAAGAACCCATTCGCCTGCTCGCACCCGCAACGCCTGAGGAACACGCGGCATGGTTTGCGAAACAAGCTATGCCAACATCGAAAGCGAAAGGGAAGAAAAAGACGAACACCGCATCGCTTCCATCTTCCATCTTCGATGCGCTTCTCGCCGACACTGGCGATCTAAAAGCAGCTGGCTGGAGCCAGCCTCCCGGCTCGCGATGGATTGATTACGCGCGCCCCGCGGAACCGTTTCGCATCGCGCCGCAGCGCAAGCCGGTTCTCGACGAACGCCGTCCGACTGTCGCAAGATTCGCAGTAGTCAGCGACGTGCCGCCGCGCATCACGGAAGCACTGAGCTTGGGCGAGCGATTTCACCGCGCACTCGTGTCCCGCTGTGCTACTCCGGTCTTCACTGGGTGCAATGCCGCTGGAGAGCCGCTTGCCGACGGCCACCAGCACGCCTTTTACTTTTCGGAATGCGACCCGCACCACGGAATGGTGAAATTCTTTACCCTCTACGCCCGCATGGGTTTCGACGTGGATGCTCGGCGCGCTCTCGAAAAGCTTCGGCAAACTTGGGGATACGACGGTCACAAGCTGCAACTAATTCTCCTCGGCACAGGTGAGCGCGAGGATTTTGCCGGAGAAAGCCCCGATGCGGGGCATTCCCTCCCGCTTGGCACGAGCCGCGAATGGATTTCGCTGACTCCTTTTGTCCCCACACGACATTTGAAAACGCGCAGGAACGGAGAGCCGAAGCTCGACGCAAACGGCATTCCCATCGGATCGCCTGAACACGATTTGCGTCGCCTCCTGCCTGAGTCAGGCTTTCCTGAACCCACGGAAGTCGCGCCGGTGCCACATCTGCAATTGGAAAACCGGAGCATCCACTGGCTCGAATTTCAACGCACTCGCAAAACCGGCAATGGCAGCAAAGCCGGCGAGCGCGGCTATGGTTTTCGCATTGCTTTTTCGGAGGCGGTGCGCGGACCAATCGCAGTCGGATACGGAGCGCATTTCGGGCTGGGGCTGTTTGTGCCAGCAGTTGCTTGATATGCGCACCACCTATCTCGTTTGTTACGACATTTCGGATGACAAGCGGCTGCGCAAGGTTTTCAAAACCTGTCGCAACTACGGCGATCATCTCCAGTACTCGGTCTTCGAGTGCGACCTCAACGGGTCCGAAATCGTAAAGCTCGAACACGAGTTGAATGAAATCATCAACTCGACGGAAGACCAGGTGCTCTTTGTTTCGCTCGGTCCGGCCGAGAGCCGGGGAGCGCGCGACATCCGCGCTATTGGCTTGCCTTACATCAAGCTCGATGCGCCTTGCTATGTTGTGTGACGGATGACGCGCGATCCAGCTCGCTTGATCGACTCCGAAAGCGTTCGCGAGTAAAAGTTCTTTGACAAATCAACCCTGCGTGTCCGACGACGCGAGCGGCGAGGTGGTGGGAAGAGTGCGGTCGCCGCTCGCGCGCGCAGTTCACGGAGGTAAATGAAACGAAAACCTGGAGATTTGGCTATTGGAACGATTATGAAAACAATGCCGCTCGCGAACCGCCGTTTTGGCGGCTCGCAGCGAGCATTTTACGAATTAGGCATTTCCGCGGTCGTTAGACCGCGGCCCCATTGAAGCGAAACCTGTCGGGCCGTGGTGCCGAATTGGTTCACCCATTTCCGCGGTCGTTAGACCGCGGCC
>JACCZO010000030.1 GCA_013695925.1 Chthoniobacterales bacterium | reverse complement strand
TCTGCTCACGAGAGGAGTCGAACCTCCACGGGTTTCCCCATACGGTCCTGAGCCGTACGCGTCTGCCATTCCGCCACGTGAGCGTCGCGCCGAGCGGCCTGTAAATTGCCCGCCGCGGCGCCAACCGCAAGCGGCGATTCCGGCGCGGCCGCTCACCTGTAAACGCTTCGCTCTGCGAAGCGCGGGGGTGGCTTTCCTTCGGTCGACCATCTCCGGGGTTCACGCGCAGACCCGCGCCTCCCAGAGAGAGGCGTCTACAGTGCGCGCCGCTTGCGCGCGCGCGATTCGATCGTGGCGGCTGGCGCCGTTTGCCTAACGATCGCAGGAGATCGGCGTAATTGGAGGCGACAATTTCGTAGTCTTCCGAGGGCGCCTCGACGTCTTCCCATTGGCGGAGCGATTCCTGGTAGAGCTCGCCGGCGCGGGGGAGATCGCGCTACCAGCCCTCACTGAGCTGGCTGACGAGGCGAATGGCCAACTCTTCTGCGGCCAGCGGAAGCGCCTGCCGTTCGTCGGACGTGATATCAGGCCCGACGAAAAAGCTGGTCGAGCCCGCGACTTCGACCGGCGCGGCCAGGGTCTTTCCCGTCTTGCGCTCGACAAGGGTGTAGCGCACCCGGAGAGAGAGATTGAATTCGTTTGTCGCCAGCACATTCCCCCGAACGGAACGGGCGGGCGAGCGGTTGATGCGGGTGATGTCGCCCTTGAGGATGGCGTCGGCTTGGTCGTCGCCCGCGATGCGATAGGTTCCGTCCTGTTGGAATTGTTTGATCACGGTGTCGGTCACGAGCACGGCGATGCGCGGGAGAAGGGTCTTATTATTGAAGGTCGGCACCGCAATGCTATGCACATCGCGCAGGGCGTAGGGCTGGATCGGCCCGAGGTGATAACCGGCGCAGCCGCCTAACGACACCAGAAGGAGGGCCGCGCCGAGGAGCTTTTTCACCGCTAGGGGGTGGCCGTGGCCTCGGGCGTCGGGGAAGGCTCCGGTGCAATCGAGATGTCGGGGGCAGGGGAACTATCGGTCGTGGCCGGCGGCGGCAGGGAATCCGGATCGGAAGGCGGCGGGAGAGGAGCGATCTCATCCGGGTTGCCGCGCATCTCCGGCGGCGTGGGCGGCCGTTCCACGTGCGCCGGTGGCTGGTCGGAAGATGTGACGACGGTCTTCTTGGGGACGGTGCCCTTGGCGCGGCGCTCCGCGATCTCGGCCGCGGATTGCAGAGCGGCATCGCCCACTTTGGAACGCAACTGCTCGATCCGCGTCTTGGCGATCGCGCTCTCCGGCGAGCCCGGCTGCTGCCGAATCACTTCGTTGTAATAAAGCACGGCCGCCCGGTAGTTTTTTGCCTTGTCGTAATATTTCGCGATCTCGAGCGAGCCTTTGGTCAGGCGACTTTCGAGCTTCGCCAGGTTCTCACGCGCCTGGGCCGCTTTCTCGCTTTTCGGAAAGCGGAAAAGGAAGTCCTGGAAGGCGGTCCGGGCGTGGTCCGCAGCCATCGGGTCGTAGGTGCCGGCGCGGGTCGCGGCGAACCAGATATAGCCGATCTGGTATTGCGCATCGACCGCCAGCGGATCGTTAGGGAATTTTTCCACGACCGACTGGTAGGCGTCGATCGCGAGGTCGGGTGAACCCTGTTTCTCGCGCGCCCGTCCGATATCAAACTGGGCCCGCGCGGTGTAGCGTCCGTAGGGCGCGCTGCGGACGATGGCGGCGAAGATTTCCACCGCTTCATCGAGAGTTGAGCCGATTGGGACACCGAGGATTTTTCGCTTCCTGGCGTTTAGTAAGACTTCCCCGATGCGGAATTGCGATTCGATCGCTTCCTGAAAATGAGAGGTCTGCGGGTAGGCTTCCATCAGCCCGCGATAGATCGCTGCGGCCTTCAACAAATTGCCCTCCAGTTCGGTCAGTTTGCCGGCGCGGAAGGTCGCTTCGGCCGCTTTATCCGAGCGCGGGTAGCGCTTCACCAGGCGCTTGTAAATCTTGATCGCAAGGCCGCGCTCGCCGCTACTCTCTGCCGCTTCGGCCTTGGCAAACATTTCGTTCGCGTTGCCGCTGATCTCTTCTTCCCCGGGCGCCTTGTATTTCACCTTCTCGCTCGGGCGAAAAATGACCGGGGCGGGGCTGCGCTCGGGAAACACCACACAGGCGGCGGCGAGAAGTAGGACAAGGCGAACGCGATAGCTCATTGGGATTCGCAGGGTAATGAACGATGCGCAGCCCGTCAAGCCGGGCCGCCGCCGCATTTCGTTGCAAAACGACCAAGAAAAGGCGCGACCGCGCGCTCTGATCCGATACGCTTAAAGAGCGGGGATCACCCCGGCGTCGGCGCCGGTCTTCCGCTCGCACTTTGAATCTGACCGAGCAGCAGAAAATCCGGATTGGCACTTGCGCCTGGAGCTTCGACGAATGGAGCGGGGTGCTCTATCCGAAGGATTTGCCCTCCAATCGCTGGCTGGAATTTTACGCGCGCTATTTTCCCGCGGTCGAAATCGACTCCACCTTTTACAGCGCGCCCAGTGCCGCCGTCGCCCAGCGCTGGATGGAAATGACGCCGGCCGACTTCCGTTTCAGTTGCAAATTACCGCGCGAGATCACCCACCAACGCCGTTTGCGCGATTGCGGCGCCGAGCTCGCGGCTTTCCTGCGCGCCCTCGAGCCGCTCGCGCCGAAACTGCGCGTCGTGTTGATCCAACTGCCGCCCTCCTACGCACCGAAGGAAGAAAAAATCGGGCTGCGCGATTTCGTGGCGCAGTTGCCTTCGGATTTCCGGTTCGCGATCGAATTCCGACACGCCGGTTGGCATCGGCCGCATTTCATCCGGCTGCTGGAGAAACATCGCGTCTGCTGGGTCTGGTCCGACATGAGCCCCCTGAACGAGCGCAACCAGGCGCCCTTCGAGTTTCAGCCGATTACGACCGATTTTCTGTATCTCCGGCTCCTGGGGGACAACCTAACGAAATACGACGAGCAGGGGCAACGCATTCATCGCTACGGGAAACTGCTCTGGAAGCGCGAAGCGGCGCTCGACAGCTGGGCCCTGCGCATTCAGCACCATCTCGATGAGATCCGCTGTGTCTGGACATTCGCGAACAATCATTACGAAGGATTCTCGCCCGAGACCTGCCAGCGACTGGCGCAGCGGCTTGGCTTCGAATTGCCGTTGCCCGGCGCGGAATCAGTCGTCTCGACCAACGAGCGCGGTCAGCTCGAGCTCCTGTAGACGCCTCCCTCTGGGAGGCACGGGTCAGCGCGTGGCGCACGGTTAGACTCTGCGATTCACCGCAACTCTCGCGCTTCGCAGAGCGAAGCGTCTACAGGCGAATCTCGGCTTCGCCGAAATAGCGCTGCAACTTTTCCGGGACGCGAACCGAGCCGTCCCTTTGCTGATATGCCTCGAGGAGGGCGGCGAAGAGCCGCGGCAAGGCCGTGCCCGAACCATTCAAGGTGTGGCAGAAACGGTTTTTTTCGTCCGCCTCCTTAAAACGCAGATTCATCCGGCGCGCCTGGAAATCCTCGAAGTTCGAGCAGCTTGAAACTTCCAGGTAGGCGCCTTGACCAGGTGACCAGACTTCGAGGTCGTAGGTTTTGGCCGAGCCAAAACCGAGATCGCCCGTGCAAAGCTCAATCACGCGATAGTGCAGGCCTAACGACTGCAGAACCCGCTCCGCGTCCGCCGTGAGCGACTCATGTTCGGCGTAGGAATCTTCCGGCGCGGTGATTTTCACCAGCTCGACCTTGTCGAACTGGTGGACGCGGATGATGCCGCGCGTCTCCCGCCCCGCCGAGCCCGCTTCGCGCCGAAAGCAGGGCGTGTAAGCGGTATATTTCTTCGGTAAATTGGCGAGCGACAGAATTTCTTCGCGATGCAGATTGGTCACCGGCACCTCCGCTGTCGGTGCAAGAAACATCGCGCCATCTTCCAAGCCGTACATGTCTTCCTCAAACTTCGGCAGTTGCGTCGTCCCCACCATGCAATCGCGCCTAACGAGAAAGGGCGGGCTCACTTCAACGTAACCGTGCTCGCGAGTGTGGAGGTCGAGCATGAATTGAATGAGCGCCCGCTCCAGGCGCGCACCGGCGCCGGTAAAACAGATAAACCCGCTCCCGCTGAGTTTCGTCGCGCGTTCGGCATCGAAGAGTTTCAGCTTCGCACCGAGCGCGACATGATCGAGCACCGGATGATCGAACTGCGGTTTCTCGCCCCAACTTCGGATGACCGGATTCTCCGCCGCCGTCGTGCCGACCGGAGCGTTGACGTGCGGCAGGTTCGGGATGTTGAGCAACAAATCGCGCTGCCGTTCTTCCGCCACGGCCGCCTGCCTGACCAGCTCCGCGGACTCCTCACCGATTTGCCGGACGCGTTCCTCCGCGGCGGTGGAATCTTCGCCCCGGCTGCGCGTGCCGCCGATTTCCTTGCTCAGCCGTTTGCGATCGGCGTTGCACCGCTGCAAGGCAGTTTCCAGCCTGCGGCGCTCGGCATCGACCGCCAGCACTTCGTCGATCTTGAGATGATCATCGCCTCCCCGGGTCGCGAGCCGGCTTTTCACGAAGTCGGGTTGTTCGCGGATGAGGCGGATGTCGAGCATGGGCAGGAGTTATCAGCGCTCTGCCCCTATCGCAAACGCAAAGCACGCCGAAAGCGCGTGACTTCATCGCGCCGGCCCGCATAGTTCCTGCGTGGATCAGCTCAAGCTGCTCGGCGTCGCGCTCGGCCTCGCCTGCCTGGCCGGGGTGAATCTTTACCTGACGGTTTTTGTCACCGGTCTCGCGATCAATCAGCATTGGATCGTGCTCGCGCCCCAGTACCAGTCGCTCGCCATTCTCGGCGACCCGCTCATTCTTTGGATCTCTGGCACTCTTTATGTGCTGGAATTTTTCGCCGACAAAATCCCCTGGATCGATTCGGCCTGGGACACCGTGCATACAATTATCCGGCCGATCGGCGGCGCACTGCTCGCGATCCGGGTGCTGGGCCAAACCACCCCGGCTTTCGATCTCGTCGTCGCACTCGCGGCGGGCGGCGCCAGTCTCGTCACGCACTCCGCCAAAGCGTCCACCCGCCTGGTCACCAACGCTTCGCCCGAGCCGTTCACAAATATCGGGTTAAGCCTGCTCGAAGACGTTGCCGTTCTGGGCGGCCTCGCACTGATCCATTTCAACCCGATCTGGGCTCTCGTCGTCTTCGTTCTCCTGCTCTCCATCCTGCTCTTCTTCGCGCCCAAGATCTGGCGCGCCGTTCGGGTGAAACTCTGGCTCATCTGGAAAAAGCTGAACGGTCCAGCCGACCGCGAGACGGCCCCGACTCTGCCCTCGTCGCTCCCGTCGCGCTACGTTTCCACCTTCAGCCACGAGAATTTGTTAGGCGAAACGATTGCCTGGGCCGTGCCCTGCGTTGCCAAAAGGGTGCGAGGCATTCCTGCCAACTCTTCCGGCATGCTGCTGGCGACCAACGAAGATTCCTCCAAGCTCCTCTTCCTTGCCCGTAAAGGCTGGCGGGCGCGGGCGCAAACCATCAGTCTCGAGAGCGCGGTCGCCCGCCGGGAGCCGAAGTTTCTCTCCGAAAATCTGCTGATCGCTCCGGAGGCCGGCAAAGGCGCCGGCTACCTCTTCATTTTCGAGCGCGGGCGCGGCGAGCGCGTGCAGCAAATCGTGGAGTTTGTAAATAATCGACTCCGGGCGCCGGCCCCGGTCGAGCCGCCTAACGAACCTGTCTCGGACTAGAGACTTGCGGGAGTGGAGGTAAGGGGATTCGAACCCCTGACCTTCTCATTGCGAACGAGACGCTCTACCAACTGAGCTATACCCCCTTCCCACTCTGCCGGCAAAACTTAACGATTAGGACTACAGTAATTTACAACCTGCGGTCCACCCGTTTTGCCGCTTCGCAGTTTTCGGAGAGTCCACTTCTGTCCGCAAAAGTCAAGATGGAAGCATGTAGTGTGGTGTTGCAAGCAAAGCAGGACAAAAGCGTGCGAGCAAAGGGTCAAGAACCGAATCTTCTGGGGTGAAGCAGACGTCCATGGATGAATTTAACCCAACGAAAAAGTTTGGGATCTTTCAGAGCCTGTCGAGCGAAGGGATCTAACCACGCGATCCGGCTAAATCCGTCCGATGCGAGTGGAATTTGCAGGCGCTGTCCATACCTTCTGCTGACCCCCATTTTATTTCCCGTCAGTCTTATGGCACGACCGTGAGCGTGAGATCGTTGCCATCTCCGCCTTCGTAGCTGGCCTGGAGACTGTTACCGTTCACGTTTACGATCCCGCCGTCGGACAGATTGCTGAAGGTGCCTGCGATTCGGGTCGCGGCGGTGTTGCTAATGATCGTGAAAGCTGTGCCCAGGGTAAGAGTCCCCGGGCGAACTTGGATTCGTACTTTGGCCGTGCGAGACACGATCACGCCATTCGCCGTGATTTGATCAGCCGTGCCCGATTGCGGGTCCATTTGAATGATCAGGTTTCCTCCATCGCCAAACAACAGGTCACCTTGCACAAGGAGTTGGCCGATGGGCCGACGCATCGTTCCCGGTGCAAGCTGTGCCCCGCGGCCGGTTCCCGTCCCGACGACCACTTGTCCTGCAATGGTACCCGTACCGCCCAGCGTTCCACTGGCTACGATCACAGGTCCATCTCCGGTTGCAGAGCCGTTCAAAGAATCGAGCAAGAGCGAGCCTGCGCGAACCGTCGTATGTCCACTATAACTGTTTTTTCCTTGCAGAGTAAGGTCGCCGGTGCCGATTTTTGACAATCCTCCCGCGGCCCCGCCATCCTCGATCACCCCAGAGAAGGTGGTCGTCAGGTTGTTTGACCCAACGGTGAGGACGTTTGGCCCCAAGAACACTGAGCCGTTGCCCTCAATCGAGCCCACTGTGACTCCAGGGGGATGGTGGAAGTCCATTTCCAAGCCGCCGAGGTCGAGCAATTCGAGACGACAGTTGCCGCCACTGGAATTACCGAAAAAGGCAATGAAGCCGCCGATGCCCGAGCTACCGGTCGCAATCAGAGTGGCTTGAGCGGCTGTGCTATTCCCACTGAACGCAATTTCACCGCCAAAGGCGCCTAAGACTTTCGCTCCCTCGCTCGTCATTGTAGCAGTGCCCGCATTGGCATTATGCGAAAACGAGACGATACCACCAGCTGCGGCGTCGGAATGGCCTCCGCCCTCTGCTGTGATTGTGCTGGCGCCGGCACTAGAGTCGCCTTGAAAGAGCAAGAGACCGTTCTGCGAACCAAAGCCCTGGGCGCCGGTGGTGATCAAGACGGCATTGCCCGCGGTGGCCATGTCGGTAAAGAATGTCGCGCCGCCAAGTGCGGAGTCATCACCTCCGCCCGGTGTAATTATCTCCACATTTCCGGCGCTGGCGCTGTCTACAAAGTTCACAATCCCAGGGCTACTGCCAAACGGTCCAGGAGCCTCTGTGATCGTAGGCACTACACTTGACTGGTTATCGATGCCGGTGCCTCCGATGGTAAGGACGGCCCCCGGCTGCGCTGTAATCGTGTAAGCGTTAGCTTCGGGTGTAAACACAATAGACCCGACGAGAGTTTCGGCAGAAACATCGACTGCACTATTGCTCGTCAGACTGAATGTGGCTATATCAGTGGGGCCGTTAGGTACAGTCACGGGGGTCCAATTCGCCGCCGTATTCCAATCGGCGGAGGTCGGATCGAGCTTCCAAGTGGCGCTCTCGGCCTCAGCAACTCGAAGACTAAGAAGTAAGAACCCTAGCAGATAAAAAACCGCGGTCCGGCAGGAATCAGGAAGCATTGGCATGGCACTAGTCTACCGGCGCCCCGCTTCGAAAGTAAAGACAAACATTCGGCAGGATAATCGCAGGACGACTATAAACTTCGCGCCAGATCGGACCGCCGTCGTTTTGCGCGAGCGTTTCCTCAGCGATTGGCTGCAAAAACAGTCGGGATTCAAGGCCTCATGAAAAAGGCGAACTTCCCAGAACCGGCTGGGGTTTGACGGGGCCCAGTGCCCCACCGGTCCCGGAACTCGCCCTTCCAACGCTTCGGCCGTCAGTTGTCCAACCGCGGTGGAAATCTCGTGTATATCCTGGGCCAGATGCCGCCGCTCCAGACGCGTAAATCCGGTCCGACATGCGAAGTATTTTCATTGGTCGAAGAACAGCGTTAACCTCTGTGCGCCACCTGGTCATGTATTCTCAGCTGTTTCTCCGACATTATCGCCTGTCGCTCGATCGGGATCAGCTTCCGCTTGAACTGCATCGCAGCGCAACGGCCGTAAGCTACGCCGCGAAAGACGCCGTCACCGGGCATGCGGTCGTGCTCGAGATGGTGACCGTGCCGACGATCAACGACGAACTTCTCGAGCAGCTTCAGGCCGAGGCTTCGGCAGCGCGCGCGCTCCAGCACCCGAACATCCCGGCGCTCTACGACTTCGGCCTCCAAGATGGTCAACTGATTTATGTGACAGAGTTTTTCGAAGGCGAAACCGCCGTTGCGTGGCTGGCTGCGAACGGCCCGCTCTCGACGGCGGCCGTGTTGCGAATTGGGCTTCAGGTTGTGGATGCAATCCGCGTGACGGCGTGGCACGACATCGCCCATCATGCGCTGTACCCGGACAACATCGTTCTTCTCACTGCGCAAAAGGCGAGCGATGCGTGGCCGCGAATTAAGATCCTTCAGTGGCTTGGAGTGGCCCCCATCTTCGGACAGAGCGGTGACGCACGGCTCGAATTTGCGGCGCGCTTTGCCAGCCCTGAGCAGTTACAGACTTGCCGGGTGGACATCGGCCTCGGAGGTCTATTCTTTGGGAGGCACGATGTGGTTTTTGCTTACGGGCGCTGCACCCCCGCCACCTCGCTCTGTTGATGAACCGGGGCAGCCACGATTGCCCTGGGACTCGTTCGGGGGCCTTCCGCGCGAAGTCCGGCATCTGATCGGGCGCATGCGAAGCCCAGAGCCTGAGGAACGTCCGCACGATCC
>JACCZO010000020.1 GCA_013695925.1 Chthoniobacterales bacterium | reverse complement strand
CGGACCTGCGAGAAGTGATCGAAAACGGTTCGGGAATGAAGGCGGGGGTGGATTTTCATCTCGCCTTTTCTCCCGAACGGGAGGACCCCGGGAACGACCAGAGCAAGGTCAAAGCCGTCCCGAAGGTGGTAGGCGGCTACACTCCCGCATGTTTGGAGCGGGCTGTCGCACTTTACCAGCCGGCGGTCGACACCGTCGTTCCTGTTACTTCCTGTCGGGTCGCGGAAGCGACGAAGCTGTTGGAAAACATCTTTCGGAGCGTGAACATCGCGCTCGTGAACGAGTTGAAAGTCGTTTATGAGGCGATGGGAATTGACATTTGGGAAGTCATCGCGGCGGCGAAGACGAAACCCTTCGGTTTCATGCCGTTTTACCCCGGGCCCGGGCTGGGCGGTCACTGTATCCCGATCGACCCGTTTTACCTTACCTGGAAAGCGCGCGAATTTGGCATGAACACGCGTTTCATCGAGCTGGCGGGTGAAATTAACACCTCGATGCCAGAGTATGTCGTGCACCGCGTTGCCGAAGCGTTGAATGCCAGTCGCAAAGCCTTGAATGGATCCCGCATCCTGGTCATCGGTCTGGCCTATAAACCAAACGTGGATGATGAAAGGGAGTCACCCAGTTACGTCCTGATGAATATGTTAAGTGAGCGTGGCGCTGAGATCGACTATCACGATCCCTACATTCCCGAGATCAAGCCAACGCGCGAACACGCGCACTGGGCCGGAAAGCATTCGCTGCCCTGGGATGAGGCGACAATTGGCAAATTCGATGCCGTGCTGATAGCGACCAACCACAAAAGCCTCGATTACTCCCAGCTCGCGGCGTGGGCATCCTGTATCATTGATACCAGGAACGCCATGGCCGGGCAAACGCTGAAACCGGGGCAGCTCTGGAAAGCATGAAGGTAAGTGCTGTCTGTCCTGGGGAGTCCCCAAATGCGCGCTACAACTGAGGCGAGAGTGGGAGAGCCACGACCTTCTCCGCAGGCGGAGCATCCGAAGGAGCGGGGTCCTTTTCGCAACCGCCGAGTGGCCTTGTTTTGGCTGCTCATCATCGTGCTCGGCGCTGTTTTTGCGAAACCGCTCCGCCAGCTCCTGCACCTGGCACTAACGACCGAGCTCCACTCTCACATTCTTTTGGTGCCGATCGCGTCGCTCTATCTCGTTTACTTAAGTCGCGACCGGCTTCCAAGAGAATCTCGGCCTTGGAGGTCGGGCCTGGTCATCTTGATCATGGCTGGCGCATGCATTTTGGGCGTCGCCTGGTTCCTGCCGCAGACTGGCGCGGGGGACGCGCAATTGTCGCTGATCATGCTTGCTTTCGTCTGCTTGGTAGCCGCCACCGGTTGCGGTGCGCTGGGTCGCGAATGGATGCGTCCACTTGGCTTCCCTTTCGCGTTTCTCGTTTTCCTGGTCCCACTTCCCAACGCGGTCGCCAACTGGCTGGAAGGAATTTCGCAGGTCGCCTCGGCCGAGGTTGCCGATCTCTTCTTCGGTTTCTCGAACGTCCCTGTCTTGCGAACGGGATTGTTCTTCCAGTTGCCAGGTATCACAATCCGGGTCGCCCAGGAGTGCAGCGGAATCCGATCGAGCCTGGTGCTTTTCATGACCAGCCTCCTGGCGAGCTATCTGTTTCTGAGGGGCGGTTGGCGGCGGGCCATCTTGGTCGGATTCGTCATTCCGCTCGGGATCTTGCGAAATGGCTTACGCATTGCCGTCATCGGCTGGCTCTGCGCGGCTTATGGACCGGAAATGATCGACAGTCCCATTCACCGTCAGGGAGGTCCGTTTTTCTTCGTCGCCTCCCTTATTCCGCTTCTTGGATTGGTCTGGATACTGCGTCGGGGAGAAGACAAAAGCTCGCCTCGTGGCTCACAAACCCGGTAAAGTGAACTGACAAAACCGTATGAGCGTTCGCCCCGAATCAACCATCCTCCTGCCGCATGATAGAAATGCTATATTGAAATGAAGGCCAGATAAGGCACGGTATCAGCCTTCCGACGGAGCAACCCATTGGAAATCAAATTGCTTTCCTCTCATCCCGGCTGCTTGAGCACGCCGAGGGCGGGCGAGGCTGCAACCAAAGCCACGTTCCAGAACGATTGACGCAACAGTAACCAGATGAA
>JACCZO010000011.1 GCA_013695925.1 Chthoniobacterales bacterium | reverse complement strand
CAGAAGTGGGACCGATGCGGAGCTTATTCTTCATCCGTGTCATCTGTGTAATCCGTGGTTAGTCTTGGCAGAAGATGGCGGCCCAAATTATTCGTGAGCAGAGACAGCGGCGCGTCGCGGTCGTGGCGGCGGGCGTCGTCAGCCCGCTCGGCGCCGGAGCCGGCCCGACCCTGGCCGCGCTGCGCGAGGCGCGCGATTGCGTTTCGCCGGTGGAACGTTTTTCGGTCGAGCAATGCCGCTGCTCGACCGCGGGGCAAGTGGCGGACGAATGGCTGCAGGCCTTTCTGCCTAACGACCGCCAAACGCGCCGGCTGCATCGCGCGTCCCACATGATGATCGCCGCCCTGGCCGAGCTGCGCGAACAGGCGCCGGAGTTCCGCCCCGAGCTGACGGTCGTCGGGACCACCAGCGGCGGAATGAGTTTCGGCGAGCAATACTACCGCGCCCTCCAGGAACCGAACGCGCGCGGGAGCGGGACGCCGGGCTGGATCGCAAACTATCCCCCGCAAAAGCCGGTGATCGACGCCCTCGAAGCCTTCGGCCTAACGAGCCCCTGCCAGGTGATCGCGAACGCCTGCGCATCGGGCACAAACGCGATCGGGCACGCCTTCGAGTGCATCCGCTCCGGCCGCTACGAACGCGTCCTGACCGGCGGTTACGACGCCATTTCCGAGCTGGTCTTTGTCGGGTTCGATTCGCTCCAGGCGGCGACCCCGGAAAAGTGCCGGCCCTTTGACGGCGCGCGCAGCGGACTCGTGCTCGGGGAAGGCGCCGCCCTCCTCGCGCTGGAAAACCTGGAGACGGCCGAGGCGCGCGGCGCGCAGATCCTGGCCGAGATTACCGGCTACGGGATTTCGACCGACAACCATCACCTTACCCAGCCGCATCCTTCCGGGATCGGCCCGCGCCAGGCGATGGAACGCGCGCTGCAAAGCGCCGGCCTCGCGCCGGAGGCGATCGATTACGTCAACGCCCACGGCACCGCCACGCCCTTCAACGACGCCGCCGAAGGCAAGGCGATCGCCGAGCTCCTCGGCCGCGTGCCGGTCAGCTCGACCAAGGGAATGATGGGCCACTCGTTAGGCGCAGCCGGCGCGATCGAGGCGGTCCTGACCATCCTCGCCCTGCGCGACGGCTTTCTGCCGGCGAACATCAACTTCCGCGTCTCGGACAGCGGCCTCGACCTCGACATCGTGGCCAACAAGGTGCGCCCGGCCGCCGAGGCCCGGGTCGCGCTCTCGAATTCCTTCGGCTTCGGCGGGACGAACGCGACGATCGTGCTCGAGACATGAAGAGGGTGGAATCCGCGGCACGTAATTGTAGGGCGGGCGCTTCGCCTGCCCAGCTTGAATCGGGGCAACCGAAGCGGTCGCCCTACAATTGGCCGCGACACGCCGGCGACCCGAAAACATAAATGAGCGTCTTTCTCGCCGGCCTGGGATGGGTCACACCGCTGGGGAGCACGCTGGATGAAGTCTGGGCGCGATTGCTGGCGGGCGAATCCGCCGCCCCGGCGGCGGTCCGAAGCTCGTTAGGCGGGCGGAGCGATTATTGCGTTTTTCCCGTCCCGGCCGCGGCGGTCGCGGAAGCAGCCCGCCAGCCGCGGCTCCGGCGCTCGAGCGCGATCTCGCGTTTCGCGGTCGTGGCCGGGCTGAACGCGCTGCGTGCGGCGGGCCTGACCCTGGATGAAGCGAGCGCGGCGCGGACGGCGCTGGTTTTCGCGATCTCAAACGGCGGGGTCATTTACACGAAGCGCTTTTATCACGAGATCGTGCAGGCGGGCGCGAGCGCGGCCAGTCCGCTCCTGTTTCCGGAGACGGTTTTTAACGCGCCGGCCAGTCATCTGGCGGCAATCCTCGGCTTGACCGGGGCGAGCTATACCCTGGTGGGCGACGGCGCGGTCGGGATTCTCGCGCTCCAAATGGCGGAGGATTTAATGGCCAACCCGGAGCTCGACCGCTGCCTCGTGGTCGGGGCGGAGGAGGCCGACTGGCTCCTCTGCGACGCCTATCGCAAGTGGCGACTATTGCGCGCGGCGGCGCCGCTCGAGCCTTTTGGCCGTCCGCCACGCGGGATGATTCTGAGTGAAGGCGCCGGGGCCGTGTTGCTGGCGCGAGAAGGCGATCTCGTGCTCGAGCGGGTGCATCCGGGCGGAAATTTTGCGCGGCAAAGTGAACTCGTCAGGGAGTTGGAGCCGATTGGCGCGGCGCTCAAAGGCGAGGCGGCGACGGATGTTTTGGTCGCGAGCGCGAACGGCACTTTCATCGACGCGGCCGAGGGCGCGACGGCGGCGAAGCATTTTGCGGAAGCGGCGGTTTACACGGCGAAGCCGGCTCTGGGCGAAAGCGTGGCGGCGGGCGCCTTCTGGCAGGTGATTTGCGCGGCGCAGGCACTGCGGACGCAGGAATTGCCGCCATTGTTAGGCGCGCCCGCCGGTTTTGGCCTAACGACGGCCACGAAACCGGCGCTACGGCCATGGCAACGAGCGGTGGTGCTGACCTGCGGGATGAACCAGCAGGCCGCCGGTCTCGCCCTGCGCCTTGAGCAAAGCACGACGACGGCGACGACGCAGTTTTCCGGGGAGCACGGGCTGCCAGCCCGTGGGCCGGTGCAGCCTGCACCGGCAGGCTTCGACGTCGCCACCTGACGAGAAGGCGGGAGCGGGAGTCGGGTGATTTCGCCAGAGAAGTTCGCGAAGGCAGACTGCCTTCGCCAACGGGCTGGCAGCCCGTGCTCCCCGGAACCGGTCGCGGCAACATCGCGGGCCGGCCGGTCGCCCTTTTCACTTTGCAACCACATCCTCACGCCATTACCTTCGGCGCCGCGATGCGTAAGCCGGTTCTTCTCGTCCTCTGCCTGCTCGCCCTGCCGCGCGCCTGGGCTCAGGAGTTGGAAGGTCCCGGCTCGCTCCCGATCGAGATCAATTCCACCGGCCAAACCACTTACGAGAACGGCCTCGCCACCGCGCGCGACAATGTCGCGATCCATTTCGGCGACACCGATATCTATTCCGATTTTGCGCAATACGACGAAGCGAAGCGGACGATCTTTTTGAAGGGCAACGTCCGCATCTATCGCGGCATCTCGCTCTACACCGGGGGGGAAGCGACCTACAACCTCGACAGCAAGGCGATCAACGCGACCAACATGCGCTCCGGCACTTTTCCTTATCTCATGTCGGGCCGGACGGTGACGAGCGCCTCCGACGAGGAATACACAGTCAAAAACGGCAGCTTCACGACCGACGACTCCGAGCATCCGGACTTCCATCTCAACGCCCAGAGTGTGCGGATTTATGAAAACGACCGGGTCATTTTCAAGAACGTCACTTTTTACATCGGGGAGACGCCGGTCTTCTGGTGGCCCTATCTTTATCAATCGCTTGACCGCGCCTTCAGCTACTCCATCGCGCCCGCCTACCTCAGCTCCTGGGGGCCGTCGCTCCTCGGGCAGATCACGTTCCCGATCGGGGAAAAAATCACGAGCACGGTGAAGCTCGATTACCGCAGCCGGCGCGGGGTGGCGCTGGGATTCGACTCCGAGATTCGCTACGGGAAGGACGACAAGAGCTTCGCGCGGTTCAGCTCCTATTATTTGCAGGATCAAAATCCCGACCTGAACCGCACCTCGCTCCCGCGCCAGGGCACCCCGACGAGCCGGTTCCGGCTCTCCCTCCAGAATCGCACCCACTTGATGGAGGGTCTGGAGGCGACGG
>JACCZO010000479.1 GCA_013695925.1 Chthoniobacterales bacterium | reverse complement strand
CGCAACGCCGGCGCGGCCGCCGCCAGGGGCGAGGTGCTCGCTTATACCGACTCCGACTGCATGGCCGATCCCGATTGGCTCTATTATCTGATTGGTACACTCGTGAGCGGTGATTACGCGGGGGTGGGCGGCCCCAACATTTCGCCGCCGGCGGAAAACTGGGTCCAGGCCTGCGTCGCCGCGGCGCCGGGCGGACCGAGCCATGTGCTGCTCACCGACACGGTCGCGGAACACATCCCGGGTTGTAACATGGCCTTCTATCGCTGGGCCTTCGACACCGTCGGCGGGTTTGACATCGAGTATCGTAAGGCCGGCGACGACGTCGATTTCTGCTGGCGTCTGCAACAGGAAGGTCACGTCATCGCTTTCAGCCCGACCGCAATCGTCTGGCATCATCGCCGCTTTACGTTAGGCGCGTTTCGTAAACAGCAGGCCGGATACGGCGAAGCGGAATCGATGCTGCGTTTCAAACACCTCATCTTTTTCGGGCCAACCGGGACGGCGAAATGGCGCGGGCAAATCTACGGTTCGCCCCGCTTCAGTTGGTTTATCAACCGCCCGATTATTTACCACGGGATTTTCGGGGAAGGCTTTTTCCAGTCGATCTATCCATCGCCGCAATCGGAAATCGCGAACTACCTCAGCAGCATCGAGTGGTTTGTCCTTACCCTTTTCCTTTTCGGGCTGGGAATCTTCCTGCCCGTGCTCCGGATCGTTCCCTATCTCATGCTGGGCGGCACCCTTTGCGTCGCGCTCTCCTACATGCTGCGGGCGCGGATCGAGCCGAAGTTCGATACTGTCCCGGCGCGGTTGCTCGTCATGTTTCTCGCCTTCGCCCAGCCACTCGTTAGGGGGTGGAACCGCTATTTCACCTGGCTGGAATTCAAACGCACCCCGCGCGGCGTTATCGGGACGCATGAGAAAATGCCGTCCGGCAAGGCGGGCCGTGGGAACCTGCGCCGGCGCAATTACTGGAGCGAAGAAGGAGTGGAGCGAAACGCCCTCCTCAAATCGATCTTCCAACTGCTCGAGGAGGAAGGCTGGAGCTACTCGGCCGATACCGGTTGGAAAGAGTGGGACATCCAGATTTACGGAAACTTCTTCTGGAGCGTGATCCTCCAAACCGTAACCGAATACCACGGCGGGTCGAAATGCCTGACGCGGGTGCGGCTGCGTTATCGTTTCGTTACCACCACCGTCATCATTAACCTTCTCTTCCTTGCCATGATCGCCTACCGCGACCTGAACAGCGGGAGCGTCGATCTGCGCATCCTCATTCCCTACGTCATTTTTCTCCTCTTCCTCGGGACCCGCGCCCGTCGCCTGAAACGGCGCGTGGCGGAGATCGTCGATGTCGCCGCCTATCGTCTCGGCCTGCAGCGGATTGGGAAAAGGGGAGCCGAAGATGTCATTCGTTAGGCAGGCGCGGTTCTGGATCGCGCTCCTCGCCGAGATCATCCTCCTCGCGACCCTGAATCGTTACGACGACTGGCGGTATGCCTCCATGCCGATCCGGTTTGTTGGGACCGCCGTCTTTTGCGGAATCGCTTTTTTCGCCGCCACTTCGTCCTTCGCCCAGCTCCCGGCGGGGCGCACCGTGCGCGGCCTTTTCTGGGGCGTGGCCATTCTTCTGCGCCTCGTCGCGCTCCCGCTTCTCCCCGGTGACGACATCTGGCGTTATCAATGGGAAGGGAAAATCCAGAACGCCGGTTTTAACCCCTACGTCCTCGCGCCTAACGACGACCGGCTGGCCGCGGTGCGCGAAGAATACCCGGAGTGGAGCCAGATCAATCACCGCAATTTCAGCGCCATCTACCCGCCGGGGACGGAATTGATCTTCGCCGGCCTGAGCCGCCTCGGGGCGGGCCCGCTCGGATATAAACTTCTGTTTGCGGTCGCCGATCTCGGCGTGATCGCTCTCTTGCTGCGCCTGATCGGCGGGCGTGAGCGCTACCTCGACGCGGCCTGGTATGCCTGGAATCCGCTGGTGGTTTACAGCTTTGCCGGGGCCGCCCACTTCGACAGCCTCATGCTCCTGCCGATGCTCGCGGGCATTTTCTGTTTCGCGCGCAGCCGGGCGGCTAACGAATCGAGTGTGCAATGGCGCTGGGCGCTGTTCGGCGCGGCAGCGATGGGGGCGGCGATCTCGATCAAGTTGATCCCGCTCCTGCTCCTGCCGGTTTGCGCTTTCGCGCTCGGGCGCCGGGCGTGGGCGCTGGGGCTCAGCCTCGGAATTCCCGCTTTGCTCAGCCTGCCTTTTGGAGTGCCGCAGGTTCCGATCTGGGAATCGTTAGGCAAATTCGTCTACGTCGCCCGCGTGAACGATATGTTTTGGTGGCTGATCGAGGAAACCTTCTGGCCCAATCCGCACCAGAAAAATTTCAGCTACAACGTCGTCATCATTGTGGCCGTGGTGCTGATCTCGTTCCTTTTCATCCGCAATTGGCGCCGGGGCTTGCTCTGGGCCATGGGGCTGGCGCTTATCCTCAGCCCCGTCCTGCATCCCTGGTATGTGACCTGGATCCTGCCGCTGGCGGCGTGGCGCCGGCTTGATGGCTGGCAGGTGCTCTCGGTCACGATTTTCGCCTACTACCTGTTCTGGAATGAGCGGCTTTTCATGCTCCCGTGGCATTCCGAGCCCTGGTTGCGCGGTTTTATTCTCATCCCGCCGTTCGTGGCGCTGCTCTTTGCCTTGCGACGAAGGAATCAGCCCATCGAACTACAGGGAGCGTGAGGCTGGCCTCCGGGGAACACGGGCTGCCAGCCCGTTCGCCGCCGGGAGTCTCCCGGCGGCTCGTTTGCAATCCACGTGAAGCTGCGTGAGCACCATGGCAGACCGAAGAATGTGCCCGGGAAACTCCCGGGCACGACGGGGTGACACCCCGTGCTCCCCAGAGGTGGCCGCGGCGCTCCGGGGGTGGTTCGTCACCTTTCGGCCTAACGATCCGGCGCCTGTTTGAAGGCGGTGTCGAGCGCGGCTTGGAAATCTTCCGGGATCGGTGCCTCGAAAAAGCGTCGTTCGCCGGTCTGCGGATGGGTAAACCCGAGCTTCCAGGAGTGAAGCATTTGCCGTCTTGCCCCGGCATTTTTCCCATAGAGCGCATCGCCGATAATCGGATGACCGAGATGATGGAGATGGACCCGGATCTGGTGCGTACGGCCGCTGTGCAGCGCGCATTCCACCAGGCTGAACCCGCCGCCTGATTGCAAGACGCGGTATTCGGTGATCGCAGCACGGCCCCGCCGCTGATCGATTGCCATCTTCTTGCGCTGCACCGGATGCCGTCCGATCGGGGCGTCGATCGTGCCGCGCGGTCGTTTCAACCTCCCGGCGACCAGCGCGAGATAGATTTTTTTCACCTCCCGCTCGGCAAACTGCCGCGCCAGTTCCTGATGAGCGGCGTCGTTTTTCGCCACCACCAGGCAGCCGCTCGTGTCCTTGTCGAGCCGATGCACAATGCCAGGGCGCTGCATGCCTCCGATGCCGGAGAGATTCGGGCAATGATGCAGAAGCGCGTTGACCAGGGTGTGGGTCTGGTTTCCGGCGCCGGGGTGCACGACCAGCCCGGCCGGCTTGTTCAAAACGAGCAGATCCTCATCTTCGAAAAGAATCGCGAGCGGAATTTCCTGAGCTTTGTCTTCAATCTCCTCCACGACCGGTTCGATTAGCCTAACGACATCGCCTGCGCGCACCGTTTCGCGCGGTCGTGCTGGCTGCTCGCGCAAACGCACGTCGCCCGCGCGGATCAATGCCTGCAAACGCGAACGCGAAAACTGCGGAAGGGCGAGCGCCAGGTAGCGATCAAGGCGGTCCCCCGCATGTTCGTTAGGCACGGTCAGCTCTATCATCCGGTTGACACCTTGCGCGGTGTGCGAGCGGTCGGCAATCACGGCGGCGCTTGCTCGGGGGAAGTCGGCGCCGGAACCAGCATTGCTGGCGCGTTGGGCAATGTTACTTTGCCGCCAATGGCCTCGACTGGGAGCGGCGCGCAGGTGCAGTCCTGCCCGAATTGCGGCCACCGCGTGGTCACGGCTGGCGTCGAACCTTTCGGGAAGGTGAATTGCCCGCAGTGCGGTCACCAGTTGCGGGTCGAGCGCGTTTTCGAGAATTATCTCGTGGTCGAGCCCCTCGGGACCGGCGGGATGGGCTCAGTTTATAAAGCGCGCGATACGCGCCTCAACCGCTTTGTGGCCCTCAAACTTCTGCGCAAGGAATTTGCGGGCGACGCCGAGTTCACGGCCAAGCTGCAGGACGAGGCGCGCATCACCGCCTCGATCAAGCATCCGCATGTGATCGAGGTTTATTCGGTTGGCGAAGATCACGGGCAATTTTATGTCGTGATGGAACTGGTCGATGGCGGCAGTCTCGACGATCGAATCGAGGACGAAAAACGCGTTTCCGAAATGGAGATGCTGGAGGTTGGGATCCAGGTGGCGAAAGGCCTCCAGGCGGCGCTCAAGGCCGGCCTGATCCACCGCGACATCAAACCGGGCAACATCCTTTTCACCGACCGGCACACCGCCAAGATCGTGGACTTCGGCCTCGCCCTGCTGGCCGCGGCGCATGCCGAGACCGAGGGCGAGATCTGGGGCACGCCCTATTATGTCGCGCCCGAGCGCCTAACGAACGCGAAGGAAAATTTCCTGAGCGATCTCTACAGTCTGGGCGCGACTCTTTTTCATGCCGTTAGCGGGCATCCAACTTTTGAAGACGAGACCCAATCGGCCGCCGAGCTGAAAAAGTTGAAATCGAACCCGCCCGGGCTCCGGACGCGCCTGCCGGAAATTTCCGAAGAAACGGCCGCGGTCGTCGACCGGATGTTGCGCCCGAACCCGGCGGACCGGCAGGAATCGTACGAGGAATTGATCACCGAGTTGCAAGCTGCTCACGCCGCGGCGCTGGCGCGCGAAGAGGAATTGCGCGCCCGCTGGGGCTGGCCGCGGCGGATCGCGGTCTCGTTAGGCATACTGCTCCTTTTGGGCGCGATCGGTTTCGGACTCTCGGTCGGCTGGCGGCATCTGCCGCGCAGGACGGCCGGTTCCGCGTCCGAACCGGGTCCGACCGCGACGCCGATTGTCGACTTGCAGAAGCAGCTAGCGGAGGCTCGGCGCGAGTTGGAGGCGGGCCATTACGCGTCCGCGGACGCGCTCTTTCGCGAGCTCGCGCAGATCGATCCGGCGATCGCGCCGGCGGCTGAGCTTTGCGCCGCCTTGCAAATCTGGGAACGCGGTGAATTCGCCCAGGCCAGCGCGATTTTCGAGCGCTTCGTGAAGTATCAACCGCCGCCCCAGTTCGCCTGGCTAAAGGAGACGCGGACGTTCGCGCAGGAGCGGCTGGATGATTACCGGCTCTTCACCGAATGGGAAAAAACGCGCGATTCGACCCGGGACCTTGACGTCGCGCTGGAAAAAATTCGAGTTCTCAGCGGAAAACTGAAGGCAAAAGGCGGACTCGCCTTTCGGGTGGCGGATGAGGAAGCGAAGCTCGTCGTGCAAGGCAAGGAGCGCGCGGCGAAACGCGCCGCGGAGGAAGAAAACCGCGCCGCGGAAGACAAGAAACACGCGGCGACCGAGGCCCCGCGTTGGCAGGCCGCGCTTGCGGCGGAGCGAAAGCCGCTCGCGGCCTATCGATTTGATAATGCGGTCGCCATCATGGAATCGACCGAGCTCGAAGCGAAATCGCTCCAGGCCGAGCGCGACCAGGAGTTGCAGCGGGCGCGCTGGCTGGCGGAATGGAAAGCGAAACTGATCAGCGACATCAACCAAACCGGTTACGGCGGCGCCGTGACGGACGTCCACGGCATGCGTTACGACGGGCCGGTGCGCCGCGCCACGCCGGACAAACTCGAACTCAAGACGCGCTACGGCAGCGTTATGACCGACTGGCAGAACCTGGCGCCGGCCATGCTCCTGAAGATGTCGACCGCCTTCATTCGGCCGGCTGTTTCGGATGTCCCGGAACGGCAATGGCTGAGCGCGGTCTTCGCGGCTCAAACCGGCCAAACCGCGGCGGCGAACGATCTGGCGAAAAAGGCCGCCGAGGGCAAAGCCGAGTTTCGCGACCTATTGCCGCGCTATTTCCCCGACGCCAAAAAATAGCATGGAGGGCACCGCGCCGTCGCGAGCAGTTATGACGGTGACAAGTATCTGGGTCGTAAAACGCGCTCGCCGCCCTCGACGAGATTTTTGCGGGCACCGCAAGCGGCCCGATCGCGCAGGCTCGTTAGGCGGAATTGGCGGGTCGATATCCCGCGACAAAATCCCGCCGAAAAGTATCGAAACGGCCCGCTTCGATCTCGCGGCGCGCGCGTTGCATCAGCTCCAGGTAGAAATGGAGATTGTGGAGCGTGATCAGGCGTAGCCCGAGGATCTCCTCGGCTTTGACCAGGTGCCTGAGGTAACCGCGGGTGAATTCGCGACAGGCCGGACAAGAGCATCCTTCCTCGATTGGCCCTTTTTGGAAAGTGAACTCCGCATTTTTTAGATTGAGCGTCCCGCCGGCGCTGAAGGCTGTGCCGTTGCGGGCGAGGCGCGTGGGCAGGACGCAATCGAACATATCGACGCCGCGGGCAATCAGCTCGAGCAATTGCGGCGGCGTGCCCAGGCCCATCGCGTAGCGTGGCTTATCGTTAGGCAAGAACGGCTCGCTCCATTCCAGCGCCTGCATCATTTCCGGCTCCGGCTCGCCCACGCTCACCCCGCCGATCGCGTAACCGTCGAATCCAATCGCTACGGTCGCTTCCGCGCTCGCCCGCCGCAGGTCCTCGAACGTTCCACCCTGGATGATGCCGAAAACGAGGCAGGCCGGGTTTGTAACCCGGCTGGGACGGCCGGCAAAGCCGTCCTTCGTCGCGGCCTTGCTCCGCTTCGCCCAGCGAATCGTCAGCTCCAGGCTGCGCGCCGCGTAGTCGTGTTCACACGGATAAGGCGGGCATTCGTCCAGCACCATTGCGATGTCGCTGCCTAACGACGCTTGGATTTCCATCGCGATCTCCGGCGAGATAAACGTCGGCGTCCCGTCGAGGTGATTTTGAAAATGCGCGCCCTCTTCCGTAATCTTCCGGATCTTGGCGAGGGAGAAAATCTGGTAGCCGCCGCTATCGGTCAGGATCGGCCCGTCCCAGTTCATGAAGCGATGGAGTCCGCCAAAATGACGCATCACATCCAGTCCTGGCCTAACGAAAAGGTGGTAGGTATTCCCGAGAATGATCTGCGCCGCGAGCTCGCGCAGCTCCCGCGGGCTGACCGCTTTGACGCTGCCCTGCGTGCCCACCGGCATGAAAGCCGGCGTCTCGATCACGCCATGGGCGGTCGTCAGGCGGCCGCGGCGCGCTTTCGAGAGCGGGTCGGTCTGGAGTAATACAAACACATCGTCCTCTCGCGGCGAGCGTCTTTTCTGGCAAGCGCAACCTGACCCGCGCTCAAGCCGTCCGGTGCGGCCGTCCCATCCAGACATCGCCGCCCGGGGAATAACTCGCTCCGCTCGCGAGGAGGACGCGATCGTGTACGCGAGGACGTCGTCAGGCGGGCCCGCCGGGCCCGGCTCAAGGGATCGGTCGCGAGGAGCTTGAACATCGACGCACAAGTTTGGGCGCCGCGCCCGAACATCAACTCTCGCCTCGTAGACTTATTGCGGTTTGGCGAAAACGGGTGCGATCTCCATGAGGTGCACAGCGGACAACTGTTCGAATTGGTTCCTCTCCGGATTCATCGCCCAGGCGCTGATTTCGATTCGCCCTGGCGGCAGGTCGGGTTCGCGCTCGAGTCTGAAGCCGCAATTCCGCAGACCGCGCCGAATGAGACCCGGGGACGACTCACCGGTGGGAGCGACCGCAAACGGAATCGCAGTCTCGCCCGTCGTGCGATAGGCGAAGAGCACAAAAGGCGCCGGTGTTTTCCCCTCCCGCATGGCCCGGCCTTTCAGGAGCAAGCGGCCCGCTCTGACTTCACAAACTTCCAATAATCCATGGCGGCGATCGGCGCTGGCCCGTGGCTTTAGGGCGGGGATGGACCCGGGCGAAATCAGGGCATCGCGAGCCATGCCGCTCTGCAGCAGGGCCTCATATTCACGGACCATCGCAACCGGCTTAGGGGAGAGAGTTTTGAGGTCGGGATTATCCGGCAAGATTTTGCTGAAGAGGAGCGCAGCGCGGCCGAGCGCCCGTTGATGGCGTGTCCAGTTCATCCCTTTCATTCCCAGGTGATAAGTGCTGAGCGAGCTCGCGAGGATTCCGGCCACGATCAATGCGGCGACAAGCTGCCGCCGTGGCATTGCCGGTTGTGTCTCTTGAGCCGAGCCGCTGGCGAATTGGAGCGCGGCGAGACCGACGACCGCGATGAGAAGGTAGATGGAGAAAGTTGTGTATCTCGAGCCGAGGGCCCATTCAAATTCCATCCCGACTCTGCCCAACGCCGCTGCCGCGCCGGCCATTCCGGCGTAACAACCGAGGGCGATAAAAGCATAGGCGGCGTTCCGATGCCGATCGGAGTCGGGGCGGAGAAGCGCCGCCCCACTAAGGGCTAGAAAGATAAGGGAAAGGCAAAGACCCGCGATCCACGCCGTGGTCCCGAGCGGCAGCGCGAGCGGCGCTCCGAGCCAGCAGAAGAAATACTTCAGCAGGAGGAGCGGCGAATCAAAGAGCGGAGCCAGGTCGAAGTGACGCTGATAATTCCAGAAAAAAAGAATGAGCGTTCCAGCCGCCGCCGCGAAATAAACGACATACCAGAGCCATCGCCCTCCGGTTCGCGTTTTCTGCCTAACGAAACCAGGAAATGCCAGAAGCCAGTTTCCCATTCCATTGGCATTGGAGAAAGTGCTGGCGAAGCAAAGAAGGATATTCCATCCGACCTTTGCCGGCAGAGAACGTGCCGAGAGATTTATCCGCAGCGAGACGAGGAGGAGAAATGGGGGAAGGACGAGGCTGAAATTAATACCCCAGAGCCAGGTCTCATATTGAATCGGCGAGAAAAGAAGGCAGTTGCAGACCAGAAGGCAGGCCGCCCGAGCCCAGCGTGGAAGATTTTCGATCGCGCCCAGGAGATACCAAAGGAGGACGGAAATCGCGCCGACAGTCGCGAAGATTAAGAACATTTCGGCTCGCACATCCCAGTGCGTCAATCGTGCCAGCGGCAGGAGCAATAATTGCGGGAGAACGAATCGGCTGTCGTTATGCTGGGCGAAGAGATCGAGCGGTCGCAGCGTGCCGTTCTGCAAAGAAATCCGCAGTTGTGCGATCAGGCCCCACTCGTCCCAATAGGGGACGTTGACCCAGCTCTGAACGATCTGGACAAAGAGGAGCAGCGCCGGAATCGCGGTCACGGCGAGAAGCAGCCAGGGCGGCGGTTTCGTGCGGGCGATCATATGCGAAGAGGCCAACCAGTCTAGATATCGGGGCGCGTTCGAAAGGCGAAAAGTTATTCGCGCTTGCTTTGGGCTGATCTCACCGCAGCAGTGTGGTATCTCGACGGGTGCAGGAGCAATCTTCAACCGCGATCGCCAGCGCGACCGAAGTGGTCGTTCGGTTCGGAAACCAGATCGTGCTTGATCGTGCCTCGGTCGCGATCCTGGAAGGGGAACGAGTTGGTCTGGTCGGCCGGAATGGATCCGGTAAATCAACTTTCCTCCAGATGGCAGCGGGTGTGATGGCGCCCGACGCCGGCGAGATCAACCGGCGCCGTGATCTCGTTGTCGGCTATATGCCGCAAATGTTTGAGCTCGATGAAACCACCTCGGTCCACGCCAATATCCTCAGCGGCGCGCAGCGCGTCCTCGATCTGATCGAGGAATACGAAACCGCGCCGCCAGAGAGCGCCCGGAGCGGGATTGTGCTCGAGCAGATCGATCACTTCGACGGCTGGAATCTCGAGCATCGCATCAAGGGCCTGATCACAAATTTGCATGCCCCCGATCCCGAGCGCGCCGTCGCGACTTTATCCGGCGGCGAAAAACGACGCGTCGCTCTCTGTCGCGCGTTGCTCGCACGGCCGGATTTTCTGATTCTCGATGAGCCGACGAACCATCTCGACACCGAGTCAATCGAGTGGCTGGAGGATTTCCTCGCGCGCTACTCGGGAACCGCGCTTTTCGTGACCCATGATCGCTATTTTCTCGATCGCGTTGCGACGCGGGTGATCGAATTGTCGCGCGGGAAGTTCTTCAGTTACGCCGGGAACTACACTGATTATCTGCTCGCCCGGGCCGAGCGCGCTGCAGTTGAGGAAATGCAAGAAAACAAGCGCCAGAAATTTCTCAAGCGCGAGCTTGCGTGGGTGAGGAAGGCGCCGCGGGCGCGTCGCACGAAATCGGTCGATCGCGTCGAGCGCTATTTCGAGATGGCCGCGCAGGAGGCGCCGGAAGCGGAGTTCGACGTCGATCTCATCATTCCGCCCGCACCGAAGCTGGCCAATCGCGTAATCGAGTTGCGCAAGGTCGAGATGGAACTGGGCGGCCGCCGGTTAATCGACAATCTCTCGCTTGATCTCGCGGCGGGTGAACGGCTCGGGATTGTCGGGCGAAACGGTCTCGGCAAATCGACTCTGCTCAGGATCATGCTCGGGCAAGTCACGCCGACCCGCGGCGTGGTCGAGATCGGCGCGCGAACAGAGATCAATTATGTCGATCAGAACCGGCTGCTCCTCGATGACGCGAAGACCGTTTGGGAAGAAGTGGGTGAGGGGAGCGAGTATGTGCGGCTTGGCGAGGAAAGCATCACGCTCCGCAGCTATCTGCGGCGTTTTCTTTTCACCGAGGAGCGGATCAACACAAAGATCGACCAACTGAGCGGCGGCGAGCGCAGCCGCGTCCTGTTGGCGAAGATCCTGAAACGCGGCGGCAACGTCCTCATCCTCGATGAGCCGACGAACGACCTCGATCTCGGCACGCTCCGTTTGCTCGAGGAAGCACTTGTCGCTTTCCAAGGCAACGTGATCGTCGTCAGCCACGATCGTTATTTTTTGAACCGCGTCTGCACGGCGATCCTAGCCTTCGAAGGCGACGGCGCCGTCACCTATGCGGTCGGGAATTACGACTACTATCTCGAGAAACGAGCTGCGGTTGTAGCCGGGTCCGCCGACCCCGGTTCCCCAACGTCGCGCACCCTGACCGGGGTCGGCGACCCCGGCTACAGCAAGCCAATACCGAAGCCGCGAAAACTGAAATGGAAAGAGGAGCGCGAGCTGGAAGGAATGGAAGCCGTCATTCTGACCGCGGAGGCTGAAGTCGTTAGGCTGGAGACGATTTTCGCCGCGCCCGATTTCTACGCCACGCACGCCTCGGACTGGCAGAAGCTGGAGCCGGAACTGGCCGCCGCCCGGGATCGAGTTACCCGGCTCTACGAACGCTGGGCCGAGCTCGGGGCAATTGCTGGGTAGCGCACGCGGCTCGCGTGCTGGTTTCGGCGTCCCGGAGAAGACGCTTGCCCTCCTCTCCGCCAGGCTCTAACTACGCGCCCGTCAATCCGCATGTAAAACTTTCTCCTCGCGGCGGACGATCATCGGAGCGAGGATGGTGTCCGGAAGTTCCGCGCCTGCGCCAAAATATTCTTGCGGGGCAAATAATTGCTCCTATATTGCGCGCTCTCCGTATCAGGTGCGTGAGGCAGGTGGACACGGCTTGAGGCGGTTTTTTTGTCGTCTGAAACTTCACAGTTTCGGTGACGCAATGTACGAAAATGCCAACCATTAATCAGCTTATTCGCAAGGGACGAAAGAAGGTTTCGGTGAAATCCAAATCACCGGCCCTGAAGAATTGTCCGCAGCGGCGCGGCGTCTGCACGCAAGTGATGACGCGGACGCCGAAGAAGCCCAATTCGGCCCTGCGCAAAGTGGCGAAAGTCCGCCTAACGAATGGGCAGGAAATCATCGCCTACATTCCGGGCGAAGGGCACAATTTGCAGGAACACTCCATCGTCCTCGTGCGCGGCGGCCGGGTGAAGGATTTGCCTGGCGTGCGTTACCACATCGTCCGCGGCACGCTCGACTCGTTAGGGGT
>JACCZO010000471.1 GCA_013695925.1 Chthoniobacterales bacterium | reverse complement strand
GCCGGGAGCAACTCATCCAGTTGCACGACCTGTTCCGGCCAGGGGTAATCCGTGAGGCGCTTGCTGAATGCGTTGGCTGAAATGGCGACTTTCAATCCCGCGATCTCCTGCGCACGTTCGAGAGCGGCGCGACCGCTGGTGAAGTTGAGACCGACCGGCACCTTACCCGCCAGGACAACTGCGAGATTGGCCACGACACTGCCTTTGCTCGCTGGCAGCACAATTCCGACGCGTTCGTCTGGAAAATTCTTGCGAAGGTAACGGCTGAGGACCGCTGCGACACCGAGCAATTTTCCGCGGCTCAGTTCGCTTTGGTCCATGCCATCGATGACCGCGGTCCGAAACGGATGGCGCGCGAGACCACGCACCGCCGCGTGCCCGAGATGCTCGCGCACCGCCGGGCGGCGGCTGTAACAGGATTCTCCCAGTTTGAGCAACTGCTCGCGCACCGTCGCGATATCGGCGTCGTGCGGCGAGAGCGGGTGGCCAAACTCGACCGTCGCTGGATAGGGAAAATGCTGCGGCCATTTGGTGAAAAAACGTCCGCCATGATGAGAAAATATCGAGCCCCAGAGCTGGTCGAGCCAGACGGGAACAACCGGACCCTCCGCCTGCCGCGCGATCACTTCGTAACCGCGGCGCAGGCGCAGGAGCGTGCCGGAACGCGACAGTTCGCCCTCGGGAAAGAGACAGACGATCTCGCCTTCGCGGATTTTTTCCGCGGCGCGCCGCATCGCATCTTTGACTCGTCGCGAGGTGATCGGGATGCAGCCGATCGCCGCCAGAACGGGATGCAAAAAGCGGTTCTCGTAATATCCCTGGTCGATGACGAAGCGAATCGGCCGCGGGCAGGCGACGATCAAAATGAGCGCGTCGACCCAGGTGATGTGGTTAGGCAAAAGCAGAAAGCCGCCTTCCGGCAGACGTTCCGTCCCCACCGAGCGAACGCAGTAAATCAGCCGCACAAGCGGCAATCCAAAGAAACGCAGGACGCGCTCGGTCGTAGAAATTCGCGGCATCGTTTTTAGATTTACAATCTGCGCGACGCCTACTGCAATCGGCAAATTCGATGACGATTCGATCCCAGCTTAAGCCCGGGGCACTCACCGCCCTCGCTCTTCTCCTTGGAATTAACCTCTTTAATTACATCGACCGCTATGTCCTCGCCGCGGTTGAACCGGAAATTCGAGCGGCCTTCTTTTTGCCCGACGATCCGAACGCGATGGCGGTCAGCGGTTTGTTGGGCACGGCCTTTTTTGTCACCTACATGCTTTCCGCGCCCGCGCTTGGCTGGCTTTCCGATCGCTTTTCACGCTGGCTCATCGTGGGCATGGCGGTCATTCTTTGGAGCCTGGCAAGCGGCGCCTCCGGCCTCGCGGCCACCTTTGGAATTTTGCTTTTCACCCGGGTGCTGGTCGGCATCGGGGAAGGCGGTTATGGCCCCGCCGCGCCGACCCTTCTGGCTGACCTCTTTCCGCTCTCGGTTCGCGGGCGGGTGATGTCGATCTTCTGCGCGGCCATCCCGGTCGGCGGCGCGCTCGGCTATGTTCTTGGTGGTTTGATCAATACTCATCTCGGCTGGCGCTGGGCTTTTTATTTGGTTGCGCCGCCCGGCCTGCTCCTCGGCCTGCTCTGTTTTACCCAACGCGACCCGCGCGGTCGCGGGCTCGAGCGCCAGGCGCAGGAGCGCGCCCGCTGGCCCGACTACGTTTCGCTTTTTCAGACCCGTTCCTACGTCATCAATTGCCTCGCCCAGACCGCGATGACTTTTGCCTTCGGCGGCCTCGCGTTTTGGTTCTCAGCCTACCTGCGTTATCGCGGCCAATCGCCATCAGCAACCGCGATCTTTGGCGGAATCACCGCGGTTGCCGGTTTGCTTTCCACTTTGCTCGGCGGCGTCGTGGCCGACCGGTTGCAGCGCCGTTACCCGGGCTCCTACTTTCTGGTCTCGGGAGTCGGGATGATGATCGCGGCCCCGCTTTTTTTGGCCATGCTCTTTACCCCTTTTCCGGGAGCATGGGGCTTTCTTTTTGGAGCGGTCTTTTTTGGGTTTCTAAACACCGGCCCTTCCAATACCGCCCTCGCCAACGTGGCGTTTCCGGCGGTCCGCGCGACCGCCTTTGCCCTGAACATTCTCGTCATCCACGCCCTCGGCGATGCGATCGCATTCCCCGCCATCGGTTACGTTGCCGGGCACACCAATCTGAACATTGGATTCGCAATTATCGCCGTCATGATGCTCCTCTCGGGTCTCTTCTGGCTCCTCGGAATGAAGTACCTCGGCGCGGATACGGAGCGAGTCGAGAAGGCGACGGAGGCTGTCCTAGCCTAACGAATCCCATAACGGGGCGACGGGCTGAGACCGACCGTGAAAGTAGCTGCCGCCGGTCACAATGGCGCTCGCGCGCCTGTGCCGGTGGACGTCGTTCGCTTCTGCCCACGAGAACGCCAGCGCGGCTTCGTTAGGCCGGCCCTTCCGGTGGAGACGTAAACGACCGCCGCGCTTTGGATCGGAGGCAGCGCCCAGGCCAGCGCCGCGCCAAACGCCACCCCACTGCGGCAGCGCATTTCCATCATCACAGCGCGCGAGGAGTTCCTCCGCGAAAAAGAAAAGCGCGACCGCCCCCGCCGCGGGCCAAAGCAGGATGAGCGCCTGATCGTCGCAGACGAATCGATTCCAGCCGGCGCATACGCTCCAACGGCGGAAAGCACGAGGATGAGCGCAGCGAATTTCTTCTTCATTTCAATTTCAACTGGACGGATCGCGTCGCCTGCACGTCTAGGTTTTGGTATGCGCTTCGTTCAACTCATTACCGTGCCCGCGTTGCTCTTCCTGCCCAGCAGCGCGCCTGCCGCCGGGGTGCCGGATGATTGCAAACAATTGATCGTCGCCGTCGCCCCGTCGTGGGACTCGATGCGCGGAGAGCTGCAACGCTTCGAGCGTTCCGGCGCCCGCCACTGGCAGCCGGTCGGCCAGCCGGTCCCGGTCCTTTTCGGGAAAAACGGGCTCGCCTGGGGGCGGGGCCTCGCCGGCCAGGAGGAAGCAGGCCGGCGAAAAAAGGAGCGCGACGGGCGGGCGCCGGCCGGTGTCTTTCGCATCGGGAAGATCTACACCTATGATCCGGCGTTGCCGACCGGGGCGCATTTTCCCTTTCACCAGGTGACCAAGGCCGACGCCTGGATCGACGATCCCACCCGTCCCGATTACAACCGTCACGTCACGATCGACGACCCGGACAATCCCCCACCCTGGTTTGCGAAAGAGAAGATGCGGCATAACGACTTCGCCTACCGCTGGCTGGTCGAGATCCGGCACAACTCCGACCCGCCCCAGCCTAACGAAGGCAGCGCAATCTTCTTTCACATCCGGCGCGGCGAATCGCGCCCGACTTCCGGTTGCACGACGATGGCGGAGAGCGCGCTGGTCGGTTTGATCAAGTGGCTGCGGGCAGACGCCCACCCCTGTTACGTGCTCCTCCCGCGCGCGCTTTATGATGAGAAAAGCGCCGGCTGGAATCTGCCGGCGACAGCGCCGCGCGCGCCGCGTCGAAAAATTTAAAATTCGTGCCGCCTGCATTTGCATAAGCGAAAAGTTGACCTTACGCTCCACTCGTTAGGCCAAAACAATTCTTATTATGAGGAAACGATCCAATCCCGACTCCGAGCAAAACATCAAACGCATCGACACCAAGCCGCGCGCCAA
>JACCZO010000455.1 GCA_013695925.1 Chthoniobacterales bacterium | reverse complement strand
TTCACCGGCCTGCTCTGGCTCTTCCTCATGCTCCTCCTGACCCTGGCCGACTATTACAGTCGCGGCTGGGTCGCGTCGCCGAAATATTAGGCGGCGCGATTTTGAACTAACTCCGAACCGATCCTGTCGGTCCTCCTTTCAAGCAGGGGAAGAACTTCACCGAATCGATGCTGAAAGGCGATCCGGGCATGCCCGGCCTGCTCCGGGGCGCGTTCACGGACGCGGTCGAAAGCTTTGTCCCGCAAACGAGTGAAGGCGGTGCTCTGGGTAGCGCACACGTCTCGTGTGCTGGCGGCGGTGTTCCACCGTCGCGAACTTTCCTTACCGCGAAGTCTTCTCGGACAGCCGTCGATCTCAAGCAAAGTTAGTCGCGCTGGAACAGCGCAACCAGCACGCGAGACGCGTGCGCTACCCGGATGAACGCGGCCGCCATCGAGAAATTGGCCGTCTCGGCCTGCAAAATCCCAACCGACCAACCGGAGAGCGACGGCACCTACGAGTGGGACAGCACCACCATCGTGTTCGTGGAAGCGGACGGGAAACATTCGTTAGGCTACATGTCGCCGCGGCGCGGGAGGCGATCGGCGACGGAGCGGATTTACTTGTCGACGCCAACGGCGCTCAGTCTCGCAAACAGGCGCTGGAGCTGAGTTACGTCTTTTCCGAGCTCGCTCCCGACAATGATAAGGAATTACGATTATGGAAAAACTCGCACGCATCCGTAACGAGGTCCTGACGCAGAAACAAAGCTTTCGACTACCGCTACCAGGAGCTTGATTTTTGCGGGACCGCCTGGAATGCGGCGATTATTCATTGGGAGAATCTGCAGCTTAAATAAGTTCCGGGGTGGGGGGTGGCAGCGGGGGTCTGGGAATAAAATATTGCCTGGCAGATCGTATTCATACCGATGAAGACATTTGCAATTTTCTGCGTTCTCATGATTCCATTCGAGACCTCGCTCGCCGGACAGCCTGCCACGGGGACGCAGGACAAGCGGCTCGCGCGCGTTGCGTTTTCGCAATTTATTGTTTCTGGACCGGGGAAATGAAGCTGGGTCAGATCGAAGGCGTCATCCGCACCGAGGCCGGTTTCTTCCAGGGCCACGAAGTCACGTTAGTCGATTTCGATCCCCAACGCATTTCCTTGGAACAACTCGCCCGAGAAGCGCAACGCTCCGGGGTGGGCGACCGGCTTCACTTAGTCTCAGGTTCGCGCTTTGCGGGCACCTCGATAGGCGGCGTCCCGCTCGGGGTCGCACTCGATTCTAGCTATCGACCGGCGCCAGCCAGCGACCAAAAGAAACAAATGCAAGGAACCGCTTTAGCCAGCCTCGATCTCACTCCGGACGAGGCGACGAAGGTTAATGCCTTCATCCGCAGCGATCCGAGCAAGGCACTTGAATACGTGGCACCCGCGAAGCGCGCAAAACTCTCGGCCCGATAGCCGTATCGTTTTCGCGGGAACAGTGGATTGTCGGTAAGGTGTGGGCGGCGCGCTTCCAAAGCGTGGCGCCCGACCAAAATAGCCCGGCGAAGGGCAGTACGGCCAGCCAAAGAATGGACGAGCCGAGAATCAGTAGAGGTTCAACGAAGAACGCCTTCGGTCCGATATGATGGACTGGGCGCAATTCGGATACCTTAATCGCCGGAGAATAGGATTTCATCTTCACAAGAACGATCCGATTCACTAAGTCGCAGTTCAACGGCAAAACGGCTGGGTTACAGCATCGTAATCCTGCCGTCATAAAGCCCCAGCGAGGCGCGGAAAAAATGCCGCGCTCGCCCCAGGGAACGCTACGGTCCGAGATAAGGTGCCGTCTTCGCCGCGATACCGGCCACTCGCTCCGCCTGTAACGGACTCATCTTTCCGTTCGCCTGCTGCAGCCTGGCTCCTGTGTCCTGGAAGTCTTTGCGAGCCTCGATGAGGAGAACGGTAACGCTCACATCGCCAGTGGAGTGCTTCTTCGAGAGACGAAGACATTCGTGCGAGAGCTTTTCGTATTCGTTGATCATGGCGTCGAGCTCATTGACGGGAGTCGAAGCCGCGTTCTCCCTCGAATCGGCTGCGCCACATCCGCTCAGAGAGAGAACAACTGCAAGCAGAGGACTAAGCGACGCGAGGATGATTGGTTTCACGATTTGGTGGCTCTTTCGGAAAGGGAAAGCCTATCGCAGAGGAACGGCGCTGACGCAACATATTTGGATGCGGAATCTCCACTCTGGTCGCGAATTGTCGGCACGAAGTCCGGAAAAGCCGGGATCGGAAGAACGCGCGCCCTCGCAGCTTGCCTCCTCGGATGGCACCGCTCCGAAAGTATTTCCTCGATAAAAAGCTCAGGCTGCTCTCCCGAGCAGCCTGTCTGGTTCTTCAAGTCACCCTAGGGCTACTGTTTGTCGTAGTAGGCTTTGTCAGTGTGCTTTTTCCCATTCGCGTCAGTCATGGTTGTTTTCACCACTCGCGACTTGCCGTCTTTCGCCACGGTAACGGTTCCGGTCATGACAACCTTTCCGTCCTTCATGATCGTCAGTTCGTTGGTGTGGTCGTCGACTGTCTTGACTGCCATCTTGTCTCCGACCTCGCTTCCTTTCATCTTATGTGGCTTGCCATCGAACTTGCCTTCCCAGGTCCATTCGACAGGTTTGCCGTCTTTGTCGACTCCCTCTACCGTCAGCATCATCTCGCCGCTTTTGCCTTCGGTGTAGGTTACGCTGGTGTTCTTGGCTCCCAGAGAGAGCTTTGACTTGCTTTCGTTAAGCTTCCAGGTGCCCAGATGAGCACTGGCAGCAAAGGTCGCCACGACCGCAACTAACCAAAGCGCCGCCGCGACAAACGCCATCCGATTTGTTTTCATGGCAGGATTTCAGCACTTTCCCCGCGGAGCGTCAATCCAAATCGCGTGCGAAGAAGCGTGGAAGTTCCGGCCCGTCTGACGCGCTGGTCGGCGCCGTCGTGACGTCGGGGACAATCCCGTAATCAAAGCCGTGATCGCGTCGCGTCTGAGCTGCTCTATGACTTGCAGAACGCTTCCTTGTTCACCACATAGGGCATTTTGGTCGGGTCGCCGCCGTAGTTGCCTTCCAGCACATCGATCAGCCCCTGCACGGTGCGTCCAGCCATTCCTTTTTCGGGGTCGACCGAGAGTCGCGTGATCTGCGCGCCGCTGGCGAAGTGATGAAACAAGCGCATGCGATCGGCGATCGCCGGATCGAGAAGCGGCGAATCCTTCGGCAGGGGTTCGGTGGCAAAAACGTCGAGCGCCGCCCCTGCGATCACATTTTCTTTCAACGCCCGAGCGAGAGCGATCTCGTCTACCACCGGGCCGCGTGAGCTGTTCACCAAGTAGGCGGTCGGCTGCATCAGCCTCAGCGTTTTCTCGTTGATGAGGTGGTAAGTGGGCTGGTCCGACTCGCCCTCGCGCAGGAGCGGCACATGGATGCTTACATAGTCCGAGCCGCGCAGCGCTTCCTCAAGGTCCACATACTTGATCCAGGTTTTTTCCTTTTGGATTCCCTTGGCATGGCGCAAATCCATCAATTCCTGGATCGAGCGAATGTAAGTCTCGTTTTGATAGGCCGGGTCGTAACAAAGGATGTTCATGTCGAACCCGGAGCACTTCTTGATTATGGCCAGCCCGATGCGTCCGGTTCCGATGACGGCAATCGTTTTGCCCGTGACCTCGTCGCCCAGGAAAGGCAGGAATGGGTGCCACGAAGGCCACTTCTGCTCTCGCACCAGGCGTTCGCTCGCATACATCTTGCGCGCCACCATCCCCATCATGAAAAAGGCGAACTCAGCCGTCGCTTCTGTCAGCACGTCGGCCGTATTTGTGAATGGGACTTTGTACTTGTTCGCGTCGGCGCGGTTGATGTTATCGAATCCGACTGCGATCTGAGCCACGACTTTGAGCGAACCTTTACCGGCCTCGAAGATTTCGGCGTCGATCTGATCGCGCAAAGTCGTGATCAGGCCATCGATGCCGCCCTTCACTTTCTCGATGATCAGTTTCTTCGGCGGTGCCTCGGGTCCTTGGAAAACTTCGAGCTCGTAGCCACGCTCGCGCAGACGATTTTCGGCCGGATCGCCGATCCGGGAAGTGGCAAAGACACGGAAACGCTTCTTGTCTGTCATGGTGGACACAATGGAACGAAAACCGGCCACTCACCAGTGCGCGCTGAGCAATTACTTGGTCTCCCGCTTCGGCTCCGGCATCGACATCCCGGAGATGATGCGCCATTGGCCCCCGCTGCGCAGCCAGGCGTGCGTAATGCGAATCGTGGAAGGTGCTCCGTTTCCTTCTTTGTCCAGCCAACTGAGCGTGATCCAGTAGCAGCAGGAGGCGACGTCCCCGGTTACTTGAAGCGCGGCTGGCTTGAACTCTCCGGCTTTGAAGCGTAAACCTTTGCTTGTCTGGCTCGTGATCCAAGCCGTGATGTGATCCTTATGAACTGGAGCGGCGCTCACTGATGGCCAACCGAGAAAATTTTCGTGCCACAGGTTGGCGTAAGCCTTCAGGTTATTCTTTTCCACGTAGCGCCAATACGCACGCTCCATCATCCACAATGTTTCTTCGTCTTTGGATTGGTTGACGGGATGTGCCGGTTGAGCGGCCAACGTAACTTCCGCCAGGCCGAGAAACCCAATGGCGAGGGCAATGATACGATGTTTCATAATGCTGATGCGGAGTATTGGAGTTTCGCCTCCGCGGAGACAAGCACAATCCTCGGCAGCAGTTGCCGGGACTCTAAAGATTTTTCGTCGCCCAGGCGTCCACGCGTTCGAGCGCTTTCTCGATATTCTCGATCGAGTTCGCTACGCTGAAACGGAGATAGCCTTCGCCGAAGTGGCCGAAGGCCGTGCCGGAAAGCGCGGCCACCCCGGCGTCCTCTAGAAGTGTATCCGCCAGCTTCTTCGAAGGCCAACCCGTTTCCTGTATGTTTGGGAACACGTAGAACGCGCCTTTCGGCAGGCGACAAGAGAAACCTTTGATGCGATTCAATCCAGTGACCATGATGTCACGCCGCTTCTTGAATTCGGCGCACATTGCCTCGACCGAGCCCTGCGGTCCGCGCAGCGCCTCGATTCCGGCGACCTGGGTAAAGCTGGCAGTGCATGAGTTAGAGTTAGTCATCAGCCTCGCGACGTGCGTTGCGAGATCGGGGCGCATTACGCCGTAACCCATCCGCCAGCCGGTCATGGCATAGGTCTTGGAAAAGCCATCCAGCAGAATGCACCGCTCCTGCATCCCGGGGAGCGACATAATGGAGTGATGCTCGCCCTCGAAAATAAGGCGGCTGTAGATCTCATCTGTCAGCACCATGATGTTGCGATCGCCGATCGCGCGCGCCACGCCCTCCAGGTCCTTTTGCTCCAGCACCCCGCCAGTCGGGTTCTGAGGCGAATTCAGGATAATGAGCTTTGTACGATCGTTGATCATCCCCGGGAGCTCATTTACGTCGAGTCGGAAATCCATCTCTTCGCGCAACTGGACAGGGACCGCTTTCGCGCCGAGAAAATCGATCATCGACTCGTAGATGGGAAACCCGGGGTTGGGATAGATGACTTCATCGCCCTCTTCCACCAGCGCCATGATCGTGAAAAAAATGATAGGTTTCCCGCCCGGGACGACCACGACTTCCTCCGGCTTCGCCTCGATTCCGCGGGTCTCACTCACATATTGCGCGATTGTCTCGCGCAATTCCGGCATTCCGGCGGACGGGCCGTAATGAGTGAAGCCCTTGTGCAGCGCGTCGCACGCGGCATCGATGATGTTCATCGGCGTATCGAAATCAGGTTCCCCAATCTCGAGATGGACGATGTCGCGCCCTTTTGCTTCCAGGGCCCGCGCTTTTACCAATACTTCGAAGGCAGTTTCAGTTCCGAGCCGCGCCATGCGTTTGGCGAGGCGAAGTTCGCGCGGTGCAGCAGTGCTCATGACGCAAGAGCCTGCGCAAAGTCATCGCTTTGTCCATTTCAAAATCCAAGCCGTGGCCATTCACGGGGAAGCGGCGATAAGATTATCTGCGAGATTTGCTCACAGGCGGCCGTGGAGAACACCGCGCGCTACAACTCGAGATTATAGACCTCGACCAGGCCAACTCCCGTTCCGTTCTCGGCTCCAGCGGTGACGGCGGTGTAGGCCCCGGCCGGTAAATGCAGGATCGTCGCAGCCTCCGCATCGGCCGGGGGCGCGAGTTGGTTTTGTTCGAGCTCGAACGCGCTGGGATCGTTTCGCCAGTTGTCATTTCCGCCCAAAGCGGAGCCATTCTGGTCATAGACAGTGAAGTTAGGATCTTGCACGGGTCCGCTTATTTCCGCCGCACTTAGCGACGGTCCAAGCGCCCGCAGCACGACCGTTGAGTTATCCACCGCCCCCAATATAAAACCACTGATGAGCAGGTCGTCGGGGCCGGCACCGACAATCCCGCGAGTACTCATGTTAGCGAGACTTGAATCGCTCGCGTTCGAAACGTCATACACCTCCACTAGCCCGATCGCCGGCGCGGCCTCTTTACCTGAAATCACTGCGGTGTAAGCGCCCGCTGGCAGTGTCACCCGGAGGGCAGCTTCCGCCGGGTCGCCTGGCGCCAGCCCTTCTGCCGCGACCTGGCTGGCAGTGCTATCTGATGCCCAATCGTCATTCATCGCCAGCATCTGACCGGTGGCGTCGAACAAGGTCATCGCAGGATCAGCCAGGACGCCTGAAAGCCCGGTGCCGGCGAGAGAGGGGCCGAGAGCGCGCAGCACGACGCTCTTTGATTCGTTACCCGAGATAATGAAACCCGCAATCAGTGCCCCATCGCCGGAGGCGACCAGGCCGCGCGTGGAAATGTTTAGCGACTGGGGGCCGACCGCCGGGAAAGCAGTGTTTTCGAGATGGAGCGGGGCGGCATTAAAGATCTTCGTGCAGCCGGCGGTCACGTATTCGTAGTCGAAGACCTTGGCACCCGTCCCATCGAGGCCAACGAGGCGGGCATGAAGCGGCTGTCCTGATTCCCCGATCACATATGCGTAATCGACCAGGTAGTTGTTCGGAAGGTCTTCGTAGACACTGCCGCAGTAAGGGCTGTTGAGGCTCTCGTCCATTGGGTAATTCCAAACCTCGGTCGCAACCCTGCTGTTCAAGTCGAGCTGATACTTGCGCGGAGCGGCGTAGGTGCGAAGCGCACCCGCCGGTTCTTGAAAAAGGCTGTTCAAGCCGTTATCCAGCACCAGAATGCCCTGATCGTGCGTGACAGATACCGCGTGCTGCCCGATCGGCGGCAAGCTCCCAGCGGAGAGAGTCAGGGCGTATTGCCGGAGGGAGGCAAACTGATACCACTTCTTCTCTGGATCGCCCAAAATCCATTTGATCGCGTTGCTGGTGTAGTCGATGCAGATGAGAAAGTCTTCCCTGCTCGAGACAATCAGAGAGTCATCCGCGCGATTGTAGGTCACCGCATTGCTATGGAACCAGTCGTCCGGATCTGGGAAGACAAATTGCGCCGGATCATCTCCTCCCGCGATCATGGCGGCAGAAATGATGTCGGCCATGTTCCAAGTCTTTTGCAGGTTCCCTGCGGAATCGATCTCCATAATGATCGATTCCAGGTAAGCGTTTGTATCGGCCTCGAAAAGAAGCCCGTTTTTGCCGCGATCGACATTGTGGTGAAAATTTTTGACCCCAAGGCTGGCGAAATTCCCGAGTAGTTCCACCGTGCCATCGAGGTCGTTCCGATAAATGAGCGCGCCTTCCGCGATGTAGATGGCGTTCTCAAAGAAAGCCAGGGTGAAAAACTTCGCGTCCGCCGTCCCCACCCACCGCAGGGCACCATCCGTATCGATGATTGTGGGCGAGAACAGGCTGCAGGAGCCTTTCAGAAGAATGTAGTCGTAGCTCAGAGAGTTATCTTCCGTCTTTGGCTGCACGATGTTCGGGTTCTCGTAGGCGCAAGGATCGTCGAAATTATCGGTCGCGATCGTCGTGCTGTCCTGCCTGGAGGATCCGTCGTTGAAAAGATATGTCAGCGTAACAGTGTTGGTGTAACCATCGTAAAGACCGTAAACCGGAAGAAAGATCTTCCCATTTAACAGGTCGCCCCGGTCTGCCAGGTAGCTGGCGGCGTAAGTCCCCGATAACGGCCGGGTCTTAGAGCCAGGTCTGGGAGCGATCGAGAACTGAACGCTCCTGATCGCTGTCGTGTCACTTACCGAAAGCGTGACTTGGCTTAGGAATGGGGTCGCACCGGCGAGGGATCCGTCAATTGTGATCGTAATGTCGTCCGCTTGAGTCGCGCAGGCTGCGTGGGATACACCAAGGAGAAGGATAGAAAGGAGAAGGTTCTTCATTCAGCAGCATGTTCAGCGCTTTACGCCGCGCTTTCGCGCGAAATGGAGCCCGTCGGCGATTGGGAGAAGAACTGTCTCGACCCGCGGATCATTCGCCAGCTTGCGATTCAGGCGATCGATCGCGATTCCATCGGGATCGGTCAACGGTTCTTCGATGACTCGCCCGCCCCAGATCATGTTATCGAAGATAAAAACACCGTCCGGTTTCATTCGCGGCATGAGAAGCTCGTAATATGTGTCGTAACCAGGTTTGTCGGCATCGATAAAGGCGAAGTCGATCGGGGTGCGTGGCTCCCACTTTGACAGCAACTCCTTCGCGTCGCCCAGTTGCAGTTCGATTCGGTTCGCGACGCCTTCCTCTTCCCAGTAGCGCCGAGCGATGGCGGCCCATTCTGCATTTATATCGAAGCAATAAAGCTGGGCCCCGCCCGGCAGACCGCGCGCAAGACAGATGGAACTGTAACCCGTAAATGTGCCGATCTCGACGACGGTTCGCACGTCGAGCAGCTTGGTCAGGAGAGTGAGGAAGTCACCCTGCTCCGGGCTGATGAGCATCCGGGCAACATCGCCAAGCGACTCGGTCTCAGCCCGGAGAGCATCGAGCACGGGATCGACCGCGTGTGAGCGGTGACGAATGACATAGTCGTAGAGTGAGTCATTCAGCGAAACGTATTTCGCCGGAGGGCTCGGCGGTGATTGCGACGGCTCCATTGGTCAGGAGTCTCGACAACATTCCGCGTCGCAGCAATCAAAAATCACCCTTTCACGGCCGCGTTTGCGAGAAACTCAGTGGCACGCCCTTCAAACCAAGGTCTCAGCCCACCCGCGAATTCGAGAAACCCGAGGTGACCTCCTGTGTCCGGGACCTCAAGAAATAGCCGCGAATTTTGTTTCGCCTCGGGAAATGGAAAACACTCCGGCGCAAGAAAGGGATCGTTTCGCGCGTTGAGCAATAAAGTCGGCCGCGTGATCTGAAGAAGAAACTGCCGGGAACTCGCCCGCGCCCAATAATCAGCGGCATCGCGAAATCCGTGCAGGCGCGAGGTGTAACGATCGTCGAACTGCTGAAAATTGCGCAAGGCGCGACTCCCGCGCGCGTCGATCTCGCCGGGAAAACGCAGCGCCTTCGCTTCCACCTTGGCGATCAGGCTGTCGATAAACCGGCGCAGATAGATTCGATTACTCCATCTCTGGTCGAGCATGCGAGCGCTGGCCGCGAGGTCGACCGGCGCCGAGATGGCCACCGCCGCCACGACGGAATCGTGAGGCGTTGACTCACCCATATACTTCAGTGTCAGGTTTCCGCCGAGACTGAATCCGATAAGCGCAATGCGCGCGTAACTGGCCGCCGCGTGCTCGACGATCGCGCTCAGATCCTCCGTCGCGCCACTATGGTAAAGTCGAACCAGCCGGTTCGGCTCCTCTCCGCAGCCACGAAAATTCCAGGCCAGCGCATCCCAGCCGGCGGCACGCAAAGCCGTCGTCATTCCCAGCATGTAACCCTCATCCGCAGATCCCTCCAGTCCGTGCGATAGAATGGCGAGTCGATCGGAACCCTGGCGCAGCCAGCGGAGATCGAGAAAATCACCGTCCGCCAATTCCAGACGCTCCGGCTAGATCCCGGCCACATTCCCCCGTCGTAGCAACGCCGCCAGAATGGTCTGGGCGTGACCGTTGCCGAGTAGAGTTGGCGCTTTATAGGTGGAGGTAACGATCGGCATGCGGTGGAGCGTAAGTCCAACTTACACCGGAAGTGAATCGGCGACCGCGAACGATGGCTGATTATGTGCGGCGGCGACGAGGTAGAACTTCCCCGGGCCGCCGCCGATGTCGAGGATCCGCGCCCCGGGGGCGGCCACGAGCAGCCGCGCCGTCCGGTCCGCGACCCACACCGGCGTCCACTGAAACGATGACAGTTTCCGGATCTCAATCGAGCGGATCTCTTCTTCTGCCAGGTCCTGGTCAAATTCCTGCATGGTCTGCTGCCCCGGTGCGAATTGGTGCACCCGGGAGTTCGGGGCTGCTGCTTCAAGGATTTTTGTTGTCCGGGGTGCGGTGGCTCCGTAGGCTGACAGCGCACAATAACTGAAATCGAAAGGATATTAATATGAGCGAAACTTACGTTCCAACGATCAGCTCCGGCACAGCCGGTCCACTCGGCGTGCTGCATCTTCCGCGGCTCTGGCAGAAGCTCTCCCTCGAGTCGCAAGGAAAGCTCGCGGCCGGTTACCCCGGGATGGGGCGAGGATATGACGCGATGACCTGCGCCGCTTTGGGTCTCGACGAAGCCGAAGTCCAGAGTTACATTAAGGAGGAGAAGCCGACCTATCCTGAATTCGAGGCTTGGGTGAAAAAGAACGCCAAGTCATTGAACAAGGAGTCGATTGATAAGCACAACGCCGCCGTCCGCGGATACATCCACGACGATGAGACGCGGAAGGAGATTCTCAGCGGCTGCGGACTGCCGGATGACGCCTCCGCGCCGCAGGACGCGGTGAACCTGAACAATCTCGATGATTGGAATGGGTTTCACCAGGCGGTTTTGAAATAGGGCGGCCAGATGGCGGCGAGTCAGCCGACTCCATTCCGTAAGACGGTGGAGACGTTTACCGCCGGGGCGCGGACTTTGCCGCAACGCTATTTTGTCGCGCCGGAGATCTTCGCCGAGGAGCAGGTGAAGATCTTCGGCCGGCAATGGGTTTGTGTCGGGCACCAGAGTCAGCTGGCGAAGGCAGGAGATTACCTGGTGCAGGAGGTGGCTGGGGAGAGTCTCATCCTGGTGCGCGACCTGCAGGGGACAGTGCAGGGTTTCTATAACGTGTGCCGGCACCGCGGAACGCGCCTCTGCGAGACGGCGAGCGGGCACGGGGCGGCCATCCAGTGCCCTTATCACGCGTGGACCTATGCGCTCGATGGCCGCCTCGTCGGCGCACCGCACATGGATGATGGGCCGAGGTTTGAGAAGGCCGACTATTCGTTGCACGCGGTGAGGCTGGCGCTCTGGGAGGGTTTCATATTCGTTAGTCTGAGCGACTTGGTGCCGCCGTTAGAGAAGGTGTTCACACCGCTGGCGGGGAAGTTTGGCCACTGGAATCTGCCGTTGCTGCGCTCGGCCCGGCGGATCGAATACGACGTGAGCGCCAACTGGAAGCTGGTCTTCGAAAATTATTCGGAGTGTTACCATTGTCCCGGGGTGCACCCGCTCCTCTCAAAGGTGTCGCCGTCTGACTCGGCGGAAAACGACCTCACCGAAGGACCGTTCCTCGGTGGATTCATGGCGATCAAGCAAGGGAAGAGCCTGACGATGAGCGGAGAAGCCTGCGCGCGGGCGGTGGGAGACATCAAGGCGGAGGATCATGCGCGGGTCTTCTATTACTCGATCTTTCCGAACATGCTGCTAAGCATGCACCCGGATTACGTGATGGTGCACCAGCTTTGGCCGCAGTCACCGGCGCGGACCCTTATCCAGTGCGATTGGTTTTTTCATCCGGACGCATCCGGGTCCGACCCGTCGGGTTATAACCCGGAAGACGCGATTGAGTTCTGGGATGTGACTAACAAACAGGATTGGCACGTCTGCGAGCTAAGCCAGAAGGGGATCGAGTCGCGAGCTTACCAGCCCGGACCATATTCGCCTCGCGAAAGCGTCCCTGCGGCGTGGGACCGAGAATATCTGCGCCAGCTTGGCTAGCCTCCGGCCATCGCGCCGATGATGCAGAAGGGCTCGGTGCCATTCGCGATCGCGTCGGGCAGGGGCGCGTCGGGTGTTTCATGAGAGAAATCCTCTCCGCAACAAAAGAACCTGACGAGCGGGCGCCGTTTTTGCGTGGCCTGATCGCGGACTGTGCCGCGGAGCACAGGGTAGGCGGCTTCAAGCGCGTCGAGGATGCGACCTTGCGTGACCGGCGGTGCAACTTCGAGTTGCACCTCGTCGTCGAGGCGCGCCAGCGTGCGCAGGTGCACCGGAAGCACGACGCGGATCATGGCAAGGTCTGAACTTCGACGGAACAGACCGCGGGCAGGTCGCGCACGATGGCATTCCAAGTGTCGCCGGCATCGGACGAGGCATAGACCTGCCCGCCGGTAGTGCCGAAGTAAATGCCGCACTCGTCGAGCGAATCGACCGCCATCGCGTCGCGCAGCACGTTCACATAGCAATCACTTTGCGGTAGGCCTTTCGTCAGGGGTTCCCACTCGTTACCGCCCGTTCGGCTGCGATAGACGCGCAACTTTCCCTCGGGCGGGAAATGCTCGGAATCGCTCTTGATCGGCACGACGTAAATCGTCTCCGGTTCATGCGCGTGGACGTCGATCGGGAACCCGAAATCGGAGGGCAGATTGCCGCTCACTTCATGCCACATGGCGCCGGCGTCGTCGCTGCGCATGACGTCCCAATGTTTCTGCATGAAAAGGACGCCGGGCCGCGAGCGATGCATCGCGATGCGATGGACACAATGGCCGACCTCGGCGGTTGGATCGGGGAGTTCGTAAGGAGATTTCAATCCCTTGTTAATCGGAGCCCAACTCTTGCCCGCGTCGTCGCTGCGAAAGGCGCCCGCGGCCGAGATCGCGACATAGATGCGATGGGAGTTCTGCGGGTCGAGCAGGATGGTGTGAAGACACATGCCGCCGGCGCCGGGTTGCCAAAGTTTGCCTTTGGCTTCGCGCAAACCCGGAAGCTCCTGCCAGGTCCTGGCGCCGTCGGTGCTGCGGAACAGGGCGGCGTCTTCCGCCCCCGCGTAAACGGTCTCCGCCTCGCCTAACGACGGCTCGAAGTGCCAGACGCGCTTGAATTCCCAGGGATGCTGCGTGCCGTCGTACCATTGGTGCGTCCCAGGCACGCCGTCATAAACGAAGTCCTTCCCGACCGGCTCCCAGCTTTCGCCCCCGTCGTCGGAACGCTGCACCTGCTGCCCGAACCAGTCGCTCGATTGCGAGGCGTAAATCCGGTCCGGATTCACCGGCGAGCCTTTGAGATGGTAAATTTCCCAGCCGGCAAAGTGCGGGCCGCTTACTTTCCAATCCTTGCGTTTCCCGTCCGAAGTCAGGACGAA
>JACCZO010000441.1 GCA_013695925.1 Chthoniobacterales bacterium | reverse complement strand
CGACGCGCAACCCTCGGCCGGGAGAAAATTTCTCGTCGCCGGACGCGGCGGCCTGAACCTGACCCACAGCGAGCCGGTGGAGAATTTTCCCGCTCGTTACCGCACGGAAGAAGAGCGCTGGCGCGATCTGCTGGCGGACTTTGGCCCCGACGCGTTGCGGGCTTGGGCAGAGGAGTTGGCGGTCGAGACGTATGTCGGGACGAGCCGACGCGTCTTTCCGCGCGGGCAGAAAGCGGCGGTGCTGCTGCGCGCCTGGCTCCGGCGGCTGCGGGAGGCGGGGGTAGAGTTCAAGACTGGTGCCCGCCTTGCCGGCCTAACGGACGCAGGTGAATCCTGGTGTCTCGATTTCGAAAATGGAGAACGCCTGCTCGCTGGGGCCGTGGTCCTGGCTTTGGGCGGCGCTTCCTAGCCCGAGACCGGCTCGGATGGGACCTGGCCTGCTCTGCTCGCCGCGCACGGCGTGGAGACCGCCCCTTTCATCGCGGCCAATTGCGGCTGGAATGTGCCCTGGCCCTCCGCGGTCCTGGAACGCGCCGAGGGTTTGCCGCTCAAGAATCTCAATGTCAGCGTGGGCGGCGAAACGGTTTCGGGCGAGCTCCTGATTACGCGCAACGGCCTGGAAGGCGGCGCCATTTATCGGCTCGGTCCGCTGCTGCGAGCAATGAACCAGCCCGAACTGCGGATCGATTTCAAACCGCAGGTGACGGCGGCGGTACTGCGCGAACGCGCCTCCCAATTGCGCACGCCTAACGAGTGGTTTCAGGCCTGGAAACTAAGCCCGGCCGCGATCGCGCTCCTTGAAAGCTGTTTCCCAGACGAGGGCACCGAATGCGCGACAGCGATCGCGCGCCTGAAAGACTTCCCCGTGCCATTGGGAGGCCCGCGGCCAATCGCCGAAGCGATCTCAACCGCGGGCGGGGTTTTGTGGCAGGAATTGAATCAACAACTGATGCTGGCCAAAATGCCCGGCATTTTTCTGGCGGGCGAAATGATCGACTGGGAAGCGCCAACTGGTGGCTATCTCCTGCAAGGTTGCTTCTCCACGGGCACTCGGGCCGGCCGCGCTGCAAGCAAATTTTGCGGGCGGCCGAACGCCTAGCACATCCACTTCCTCCACTGTTTGCGCAATGGCTTCACGTAATCGTGCACGTCCACCTCTTTGACCCGGTCGAGACCTCCCTTAACCGCTTCTGCCGAATCCGCATAACCGCGCTTCGCGCTGCGAATGAGGCCCGGCAGAAAGGCGGGCGAGATTGTGCTCCAATCGATTTCGCGCAAAGCACGTTTTACCGACAGGGTCGGCTCTTCCGGCCGGGAGGAATAGCGAATCGCCAAACCAATCGCCAGACCCAAAGCGAGCGCGCCGAGCACCGTCGGAACTGGGTTTTCGCGTAGGAAAAACTCTGTCCGCTCGCGCACTACGACGGCCTTCTGGCGCGTCTGGTCCCAGGTATCGGAAGCGGCGTTGGAAAATTTTCGCGCTCTTTCCGACATTCGGCTCTCGGCGCTGCGTCCCTCTGTTTCGCTGCCAAACTCTGTTTCAGACATCGGATCGTTCTCCGTGAAATTGTCTCCGTTCGAATTCTTCATATCTTATCTTCGCACATCGAGGTCATTTTGCGTCCTTCGATTCGCATTTCTGGTGCGAGCGACCGCGTCCGATGGCCCGATGAGGCACGAAGCAAGGAAAAGCAGCAACGGGAGGGCAACACCATGACTCTCAGCCGCATGCGGCCGGGCGGCCGCCAAGCATCCTGGGAAGGACTTCCACGAGATCGAGGACGACATCGCGCTGGACTACGGAGATACCAGATCGGTTCGCGTTGCCCTGGGATCGTGTCCGGGGCGCCTCGAAAGCCGCCTGATCGAAGGTGAGCGGGCTAAATTCGCCCCGCGACCCATCCCGCGGCATGCGCCGCAGCATCTGATTCACTCCGTGGCGTGGCGGCCGCTTGTGCGGCAGCTAGCGCCACTGGTGTTTGGGATATTTGCGCTGCAGTTCGGCTTTGACCTTCGGATAACTCTCCCGCCAGAAAGTGGCCAGGTCCTCGGTGATCTGGATTGGGCGATGATTGGGCGCGAGCACCTCGATGCGCAACGGCAGCCGGGCCGGACCGATGCCCAGGCCATGAGACACCCCATAAAGATCCTGGATCCGCGCCGCGACGGTAGGGGGTTTATCGGCTCCGTAGACAATCTTCGCCGTGCGATCGTTAGGTAACTTGATCCGCTCCGGCGCGAGTTGGTCGAGCATTTCGCGTTGCGTGGAGCTGAGCCACGATTTCAGGACCGGCCCGACCGGGCGCTCCTTGATTTCTTTGTAACTCGTCGCCCCCTGGCAGACCTGTTCGATCAGGAGCGCGCGATCCGAGTCCTCGATCGGCGGCAGTTCCAGTTCGGGAAAAGTCCTGGCGGCAAAGTTGAGCCGCGCGATCCATTGCTCGACTGCGTGGTCCCATTTTTTCAGCGGGCAATTTCCCGCCATCACTTCCCGCGCAAGCAAGGCGGCCGCCTCCGCCGTCGGAACGCGATCGGTTTTCTTCTCCGTCAAAGCCAGATCGTGAAAAACGACCACCGTCCGTCCAACCACCCGGCGCGAGGAGCTGTCGAAAGTTACCTCCGTTCTTTCCTGGACCGCCTCGGGGAAAAACTCTTGCAGCCATTCCATCTTGATTGCGGTCGCGAGGGTGAGAAGCACCTGGCGCTCGCCGTCACTCGATTCGATCTCGCGAATTTCCGAGGCGGTGAGGAGCCGGGCGCGATGGACGACGCTTTCGCGCGCCAG
>JACCZO010000076.1 GCA_013695925.1 Chthoniobacterales bacterium | reverse complement strand
CCCAAGCCCCCTTACGCCGGCTGATCACGGCGGCAGCTTCCACGAGGCGCTCGTCCTTTGGCGAGCTATCATACAATGGGGGGAGTTGACGGGGTCGCATCTATACATGTGACATCCTATGAAGTCGCTTGGCGGTTGGCCCGCGGTCAGATAGTTGGCATGTCAAATGTATAGGGCGTGTTGCTCAAACTGCCATTGGCAAAATCGAAGAAAAATGGGGCACAGGATTGACCTGGATGATTTCCGGCGGGGGTGATTTGAATCGTCAAAGAGCGCACTGTTTTGACACTGTATGATTTGAGCAACACGCCCTATAGACGCGACCCCATTCGCTCTTCCCGCGAGGCGGGCTGGTCCATTTGAGGACGCGACAACCGATCTCGGCCAGCGCCGTATCCGTCACGCCCTCGACTACTCGACCGAGCAGGCTGAAGGCCGCTTTCCCCCGAAGGAGAAAGCGGCACATCAGGCGGATAACAGGACGTTACCGAGATCAATCCGTGGGCGAGAGCAGCGCTTACCTGGCTCTGACTGGGGCGGTGGCGCTGCCGCCCAAGCTGCTCGTGACGGTGATGTTCACGGGATTCGCGAGCCCGCTGAATTTGGCTCGGTAAGTTCCGTTGCCCAGGTTTGTCATCGTCCCAAGTATCTGCCCCGTGCTCGTCACCGAAACGGTCAAGGTAGCGGCTGGGTTGGTATCGGTTGCCTGCACCGTGAGTTGGCTGCGCGAGATGGCATACTGGGCGCGGGTAATCGTCACTGTATCGACCGCGACTGGAGTCCACCGCCGCCAGGATGTCGATCCGGCCATTGCCGAAGGTGTTGTTCGGCGTCGTGGGAGAGCCGCTGTCGCACGCGTTGGAGAGGATATGGACGGCGGTGCTATTGAGCACGGCCTCGCTGGCCTCGTCGTTATTCTGCAGCTCGGGATGAGCCGACCAGAGCAGGGCAACCGCGCCGGCGACATGCGGCGTCGCCATCGAGGTGCCGCTGAGGAAGGCATAGGAAGTGTCTGACGTGTTATAGGCCGAGCGCGTGCTAGTGCCAGGGGCGCTGATGTCAGGTTTCAAACGCATGCTGCCATCGGAGAGGACCGGGCCGCGGCTGCTGAAGGAAGCGATGGTGTCGGTGCTCGTGTTCAAGGCGCCCACCGTGTAGGCAGCATCATAAATCGCGGGCGGATCCCCGATCGTCGAGCAGCTCGGGCCGGAGTTACCAGCGGCGACGACCAATTTCCAGCGTGTCATCCAGCATCCATCGCGCGATGCCTACTACGACGCCTTCAGTCCCTCCGCCGAACAGTTCAGGAAAATCAGCATCCCGATTCTTACCATTACCGGTCAGTACGACGACGACGAATACGGCGCGCTGACCTATTACCGCGACCACCTCGCGAATGCTACCGAGGCGGCGCGCCGCACACCTGTCCGCCTACTTCTTGCGGCCTTCCTCCACATCAAATAACTGACCCAGGGTGAGAATATCGTCTCGGTCGGCCAAGCCGGCTTCGTCCTTTGATTTGGCCAGATGACCGGAGGCGAAATCGTTCCAGCCCAGTTTGGAAATGAAGCCGTTCCAGATTTCGATGTCGTTCTTGTAGAGCCGGTGCCCGTGGGCGTAACACCACTCCAGGATTTCGGCGTCCGTGCCGCCTTGCAGGACGCGCTCGCGCAGTTTGTCGTATTCGATCCGCAGAAATTTGATCAGGCGCCGGTCGGCACCGCGGCCGAGATTTTCGTGGTATTCGGGATCAAGCGTCCCGGCGGCGTGGAGCCGGATCTTGTCCAAGAGACGGGGGAAGTAACGCAGGCCGTTCGTCTCGTCTTCCGTGCTTCTTGGTTTCATGCGCCGAATCTGAAACGAATCGAGGGTCGACGCAAACCGGCGCTGCGCGCGGAGCGGAGCGCGCGGCATTTTCTCTTCCGTCTGAGGCATCCCTCGACAGGCCGTTGCGCCTTTGGCAATCGATCAGTAGGTAATTCCATGATGATTACTTATTGCGGGCATGCCTGTTTCGCGGTCGCGACGGACGGCAAGGTCGCCAGGGCCGCCGGAAAAGAACTACTGCTGCCGGGCATCGGAAAAACGATCGAGCTTTGAGATTGGTTCGTACTCGACGGGCGCGGGCGTCTTCGCTAGAGGGTGTCATGCACCTTTCAGGCACGGACAGCGGGAACTGGAGGGACGGGCGCTATCCCGTCCCTGTTTCAGAAACTCGGACGACACTCGCCGCAGCGGGCAGGCTCAAGTCGTCCCTCCAGGGGGTGTCACGTTCGTGAAACGCTCATTGTGAACTCCATCACTGTGCCGACTGAGGCTCCAGTCCCCGCGCCTGAGCGCGCGGGTTGGTTCGCGCGCATCCCCCGCGCGGATTGGGAAACGATCGGCTGGGTCCTGGCGATCAAGGCGCTCCTCTTCACCTTTGGTATCCAGGCGGTCGCGGCCTTCACTCCGAAACACGGCGGCTGGCTTGAGATGTGGAACAACTGGGACTCGACCCACTACCTGCGGCTGGCGGAACACGGCTATGTCGCAGCGGGCGATGGCCGGGTCTCGCTCGTTTTCTTTCCGCTCTATCCTTGGCTCGTTAGGCTGACGGCGTTGCTCGCTCGTGACTACATGCTGGCCGCCTTCATCGTTTCGGGTTTTGCTTCCGTGGCCGCTGCGCTCTTGCTCCGACGGCTGGCCCGCTGCGATGAGACGGAAGCAGTCTCACGCAACGCGGTCTGGTTTCTCCTCATCTTTCCGACGAGTTTCTTTCTGCACATTGGTTATACCGAAAGTCTCTTTCTTGCTCTGACTCTCGGTTGCTTCCTCGCCGCGCGGAAGTCGCACTGGGCGCTCGCCGGAGTGCTCGGCGCCGGGGCCTGCCTCACCCGGGTAAACGGCTTGATCCTCGGTCCGGCGCTGGCGATGGAGGTCGCGATCCAATACTGGCAAACCCGCCGGATCAATTTCCGCTGGCTCTGGCTCGGCCTGGTGCCGTTAGGTTTCCTTGGCTATCTCTGGCTCAACTACGAGGTCACGGGCGACTTCTTCGCCTTTACCAAGATCATGCACGAGCATTGGTATAAGAAGTTCGCCTCGCCCTGGTTCGGGATTTACGACGTCTATCTTCGCGCGCACGGGATGAACGTGAACGAAGGCTTGAACGAGTTGATTGGCATTATCCTCATCACCCTCTGCACCGTCTGGTCATGGATTCGCCTGCGGCCGTCCTACTCGGTGTGGATTACCTTCAACTGGCTCCTCATCTGCAGCACTGCCTATGTCCTGAGCGTGCCGCGTTATGGCCTGACTCTCTTTCCTATCTTCATCCTGTTCTCGCAGGCCTGCACCGGCCGGCGTTTCTGGTTTGCCATGCTTACGCTCTGGTCGGTTCTCTATCTCGCGCTCTACACCGGCCGCTTCGCCCAGGGGATGTGGGCGTTCTAAGGTGCCGGCAACGGCTGGCTGCTTTTGCTGTGGCGCCGGTTGGACTAACTGCCGGGCCGCCGCCGCCTGCGGGCTTTGCGGGAAACGCGCGATGAATTCATTCGCGGCGGTTTCGGCGCGCTCGTGTTCGTGCAGCACCTGGGCGAAGAGGCTGATCTGGTTAAAGAGACTGTTTTCGTGCTGCGGATTTTGCTTCTGCGCGATTTGATATTGCTCCAGCGCCTTCTCCGGTTGCACGAGAAAACGGAAGCAGTTGCCGAGATCGGTCCGCACGTCGGCGTTGTCGGCCCCGAGCGCAATCGCTTCTTCGTAGTGCTCGATCGCGTGTTGCCAGTCTTGCCGGTCGTAATTCCAGTTAGCCAGGGTGCGGGCAGCGTCGGCCGGGGTGAGTTGCGAAACCTCGGGCGGCGCGGCGGTGACAGGCGATGCGCCCAAAGCGGGGAGGGGGAGCGGTATCCGGCCGGCAGGGAGAAAGCTTTCGATGACGGGTTGGGCCGTATCGTTTCGCGAGCCACGCATGACGAGCCAAATTGTTCCCGCGCCGAGGGCGAAGGCGAAGAGAAGAAGGATCGGCCCCGGCCAGGCGGATGGCTTGGGCGCGGACTTCGGTTTTCCACTTTGCTTTGTCATGACGATCGATCGGGGGACGGTACGGAGCTCCTTGAATTTTGCTTACGCGTTTTCGATACACTGCCTGCGGCCGCGACGCTATTCACAATGCCGGGTAGCGCACACGTCTCGTGTGCTGGTCGCGCTGTTCCAGCGCGACGAACTTTTCCTTTTGCGCCGTGATTTTTTGTGTGCTCAAGCTTTGAGCAAAGTTCGCGACGGTGGAACACCGTCGCCCGCACACGAGACGTGTGCGCTACGCAGATGTCTGCCTCCCCCTCTGTCGTAACCACGCGCAGGAGACGCGGACGGGACGGCGCCCGTCGCTCCAGGTGCCGCGAAATGAATCAGGCCAAACTGTTCCCGGTAAAGGGGATCGAATGCATCGCGGGGCGCGATTGAATGGAAATGAAGCTCTCCTTTCGACCTGATCCGCCGCGGTGGCCGAAACTCCTCGGCACGGCCGCCGCGAGCAGCTTCATCACCCTTTTTCTGGCGCGGAATTTTTTTTCGTCGGAAAAAAAGATCCGGCACGCGATCAAGGCCGACTACAAAATCGGGGACGACGTTTTCGTCCGCACGATGGGGCATCTGCTCGGGCCGCCGTTGGTGGAAGGGAACAGGATCACCCCGCTCGAGAACGGCGACGAGATTTTTCCGGCCATGCTCGCGGGCATTCGCTCGGCCGCCCGCACGATCACCTTCGAGAACTTTCTCTGGAAAGAAGGTGAAGTCTCGGACGCTTTTGCGGCCGCGCTGGCGGAACGGGCGCGGGCCGGGGTGAAAGTGCATTTCCTGCAGGATGCGATGGGAAGTGACTCGGTCCATGGTCGCGCCATCCAGTTGATGAAAGACGCCGGTGTGTGCGTGGAAATTTTTCGCTTCGTCCATTTCTCGCGGATCAATTACCGGACGCATCGCAAAATTCTGGTGATCGACGGCAAGCTGGGATTTATCGGCGGAGTTGGGATTGCCGATGGCTGGCAAGGCGACGGACGAACGCACGGTCGGTGGCGCGATTCACACTACCAGGTGGAAGGGCCGGTCGTGGCGCAATTGCAGCAAGCCTTCATGGATAACTGGATGGAGACGCGGGCGGAACTCCTGCACGGCGATCCTTATTTTCCAAGGCAGGAGAAGGCGGGCAATCAGCTCTGCCAGATTTTTAAGAGCTCAGCGGGCGAGGGGAGCGACAGCGCGCGGCTGATGTTACTCGTCTCGATCGCCGCCGCACGGGAACGGATCCGGATCGCGAACGCCTATTTCATTCCCGGTAACCTGACCGTTCGGACCTTGATCGAAGCGCTCCAGCGCGGGGTGAAGGTGGAGATCATCATGCCGGGCACCGACATCGACGCCAGGATCGTGCGCGCGGTCGGCAAGACGCGCTGGAAACCGCTGCTCGAGGCCGGGGCGCGTTTCTATGAATACCAGCCGGCGCGCTTTCATTGCAAATATTTGCTGGTCGACGACTGCTGGGCCTCGGTCGGTTCGGCCAATCTTGATAATCGTTCCATGTCGTTGAACGAGGAGGCGAACCTGAATGTGCTCGATAAGGATTTCGTCGCGCAGCACGCGCGGGTTTTTGATGAGGACAAAGAGCACTCGCGTGAAGTCACCCTCCACGATTGGCGTCGACGGCCATGGGAGGAAAAGATCAAGGGGCGCGCGATGTCGATCTTCCGCTCGCAGATGTGACCCGCCGCACTTTGCCTAACGATGACTGAAGAGACGCCCGAAAAGACGCTGCGCGTGGCGACTTACAACGTGCATGGCTGCGTCGGGACGGATGGGCAACGCTCCGAGTTGCGGATCGCCGAGGTGATCGGCGATCTGTCGGTCGATATCATCGGCTTGCAAGAGCTTGATTTGAGCCGGCAGCGCTCTGCCGGAGTCGACCAGGCCGGTCTGATCGCCGAGCAATTGGGTTGGCATCGCCATTTCCACGCGGCGATGCAATGGGGTGAGGAACATTACGGGCACGCGATCCTTAGCCGCTACCCGATGATGCTTCTACGCTCGGCTTGCCTGCCCGGCGATCCGCCGTTCTTCTGCCGCGAGGATCGCGCCGCGCTCGCGATGGAGATCGCCACTGGCTTGGGCGCGGTGCAGGTGATCAATACTCATCTCGGCCTGGGGCAAAGGGAACGATTGCTGCAGGCGGAACTGCTGACCAGCGCGGACTGGCTGGACTCGACCTCTCGCGGCGCGCCGCTGATTCTGCTCGGCGATTTCAACAGCCTGCCCGGCTCGCGTCCGCATC